>JAGWBQ010000010.1 GCA_021295815.1 Gemmatimonadota bacterium
AGCCCGGTCTCATCTACCAGCTCTCTCCTCGCGCACTCCTCCCAGGGTTCGTCCGCCCTGTCGGGTATTCCGGCGGGGATCTCCCAAATGTACCCTCCTGCGGCGTAGCGGTATTGACGGATGAGCACGATCTCGCTTCCGCGGATCGGAACCACCGCGGCGGCGCCCGGATGCCGGATCATGTCGAGCTCGGCCTCGGAACCATCGGGCATGCGCACCTGATCGACCCGCACCTCGATGCGCCGACCCGTGTGGACGAGGGTCGACCGAAGCCTGCCCGGGGCTGTTCGCGGCATCTCGCTTCTCCTCAACCCTCGTCCGGTTCGACCACGGTCACCTCGCCGATCCCGAGCGCCTCCAACGAGGGCTCGATCTTTTCGGCATCGCCCACGACGACGATCTGACATTCGGTGGGGCGCACGCGACGGCGGAGGGCCTCCGAGATCTCCTCGGACGTGACCTTGGAGACGCGTTCCCGGTAGCGAGGAAAGTGATCGCGCGGGAGGCCGTGCACGAAGGCGTAGCTCAGTCGCGACGCCACCTGACCGGCGGTCTCCAGCCGCAGCCCGAAGGCGCCGATCGCGAAGTCGCGGGCAGCTTCCGCCTCCGCGGCGCTCGCCCCTTCCTCCACGAGGCGTTCCAGTTCGGAGACGATCACACCGACGGCGGGAGCGGTGACCTCGGTTCCGACCGAGGTGGAGACCTGGAAGGGACCGGGAAGAGAGCGGAAGCTGAACCCCGAGCGGGCTCCGTAAGTAAAGCCGTGGCGTTCGCGGAGCGAGAGGTTCAGGCGGCTGGAGAACATTCCGCCCAGGATGAGGTTGCCGACCAGCAGAGCGAAGTGGTCGTCGGTCTTGACCGAGGCCCCGACGTGGCCCACGCGCAGGACCGACTGTACCGAACCCGGCCGATTGACGACCCAAAGCCTGCGCTCTCGCGATGCCGGCCCGGAGCGGTGCGCATCTCGGGGCGGTGGCGAACCGTGCCAGTTCCCGAGCCGGTTCGTCGCCAGCTGTTCCACGGCTGCGGGCTCGACGTCGCCGACGACGATCAGGCCCGCATTCGCAGGCCGGTAACGGGCTTCGGTCAGCTCGCTCAGGCGTACGGGGGAGACTCCTTCCACAGACTCCGGGGTCCCGCTGCGCGGGCGAGCGAACGGATGCCCGGGGACGAAGTAGCGTCGGTTCGCTTCGGTCGTCGCCATACCCGAGGGGTCGCGGCGCATGTGCCGGATGCCGGCCAGTTGCTGGTCGCGCACCCGTTCGACCTCGCGCCGTGGAAAGGCCGGCTCCCTGATCATTTCCGCAAGGAGCGGCAGCGCGGTGTCGAGATGGTCCGCCGAGCATTGGAGATGCGCTGCGGTGCCTTCCCAGCTCACGTTGATCGAGACCGCCGCACCGATCCGCTCGAAGGCCTCGGCCATATCGGCCCCGCTCCGTCGGCCGCTGCCTCCGTCCAGGGCGGCTCCGGCGAGTACGGCCCAACCCGCGCGTTCCCGAGCCATGTCGAGCTCGCCGACCCGCATGAAGAGCGTGACCGAGACGAGAGGCAGGCGGGAGAGCCGGCATACTTGAAGGGACAACCCGTTAGCCAGACTAGACCGGGTGACCGGGGGGAAGTCGAAGTGCGGCCTCGGCCCCGGCCCGGGAGGCCGGCTGCGGTCGAGCGGGACGGTAGGATCGGACGGGCGGCCCGGGTCGGGCGTGGCGGCGGTCACGGTTTCGGGCGATAGGTGATCAGCGCCCGATTGCTCCCGATGAGCAGGTTGCGAGCGAACTCGCGCACGTCCTCGACCGTTACGGACCGCACTCTGTCGAGCTCTCGGTTGACGCGTGCGGGGTCGTCGAAGTAAAGCTCGAACATGGACAGGATGTCGGCGCGGGTGGCGACGCTCTCCATGGCGCGGAGCAGGCCGGATTCGCACATGGCCAGAGCTCGCTCCACCTCGGAGGTCTCGACCTGGCTCAGCGCCTCCAGCTCCTCGACGAGGGCCGATTCGAGCTCGGTCGGGGCGGTGTCCGCGAACCCGGTGGCCGACGCCATGAGCGTGCCGGCGTCGCGCCGCAGAGGAATCACATGCGCCGAGGCGGAGCTCGCGACACGCCGTTCGCGAACCAGCCGTCTTCGCAGGAGGCCGGCTCGCCCCGTTCCCAGCAGGGCTGAAGCGACTTCGACGGTTGCGAAGCCGGGATCGGCAACCGGGGGCGTGCGCGCCGCGAAAAAGACGCGGGGCAGCGGAACCGCCGCCTCCACCTCGCACGAGAGCTCCTCGCCGATGACCGGCCCGGCCCGCGGACGTTCGGGGCCCGGAGCGGGGTCCGGAACCGCATCGTCTCCGATCTCCCCGAAGTACCGTTCGACGGCATCGAGCGCGTATCCGGCATCGAAGTGACCGGCGACCGTGAGAACCGCGTTGCTGGGTCGGTAGTGGAGTCCGAAGAAGTCGTGAACGTCGGCGAGGGACGCGGCCTCGATGTCTTCCGTCAGACCGATTACTGGGTGGGAGTAGGGGTGTCCTTCCGGAAACACCATGGGAAGGATGCGCTCCACCCAGTCTCCGTAGGGCCGATTGTCGTAGTGCTCCCGCTTCTCGGCCAACACGACCTGGCGCTGGTTTTCCAATCGGTCCCGGTCGAGTGTCGGCAGCATCCAGCCCATGCGATCGGCTTCGAGCCAAAGCGCCAGCTCCAACCTTTCCGGCGGCGTCACGGAGTAATAGTTGGTGCGGTCGAACCAGGTCGTGGCGTTGCTCGATCCTCCGACTCGCTCCATGTGCTCGAAATACCCGTTCTTCGGCACGTTGAGCGAGCCTTGGAACATCAGGTGCTCGAAGAGGTGCGCGAGTCCGGTACGTCCCGGGCGTTCATGGCCGGATCCGACGTCGTACCAGATGTTCACGGCCACGATGGGAGCCCCGGGATCCGGGGAGAGCACGATGCGCAGACCGTTGTCGAGCGTGTGACGGTCACAAGGGATGCTCAACACCGGGTCGGCCCTGCGGACGCGCGGCGGGGGGATGTGCGGCGAGTCGCCACGGCCGAGCTGCCGAGAATCAGACGGCAGCGGCGAGCGCCGCTTCGTCGAAGGCGTCGCCGATGAGCGCAAGCCCCTCCGAAAGCTCGTCCCGAGGGTTGCCGAACCCTACCCTCAGGTAGCCGTCCATGCCAAAGTGATCGCCGGGCACCACGAGCAGATTCTTCTCGGTGCGGAGCTTTTCCGCGAAGTCGGTGGAGTTCACCGGGGCGTTGTAGCGGAGATAGCAGATCGCGCCGGCGTCCGGGGCCCGGTAGCTGAAGCGGTCGCCCTGCGCGTCGGCCCATTCGCGAATCAGGGCGAGGTTGGCTCCGACGATGCCCCGCGTCCGAGCGATCACACGCGGTCGCACCTCCGGGTGAAGCGCTACTGCGGCGAGGAGGTCCGAGAGGGTGGCTGGAGCGATGGTCGTGTAGTCCGTGCGCCCCCAAAGCTCGGCGACGAGCTCTTCGGGGCCGACGGCCCATCCGACTCGCAATCCGGGAAGCCCGTAAGCCTTGGAGAGAGAGCCGGTCACGAGGACGCGATCATGGCAACCCCAGAACGACGGGGTTTCGGCCAGAGCGTCGGCTTCGAGGGGGGTCGACAGATTGGCGCCGGTCTCCGCGCCGCCGTAGACTTCGTCAGCGATGATCCACGAGCCGTGGAGCTCGGTTAGGCGTGCGATTTCGCGCATGGATTCGGACGAAAGCGCGGCCCCGGTGGGGTTGTTCGGGTTGGTCACGAGCAGGAAGCGCGCTCCCGACTTGAGAGCTTGCTCCAGCGCGGCCAGGTCCGGCTGCCACCCTTCCTCCTCGATGAGTCTCACCGGGAGGATCCGGCCGGAGAACGAGGCGACGAGGCCGGGCACCTGCCCGTATGTGGGCACCAGCGCCGCGGCTCGTCCCTGCTCTTCGGCGAGATGCCAGAAACAGGCGAAGTTGGCCTCGGCCCCTCCCACCGTCACCAGCACTGAATCCTCGTTCGCGGAGGGATAGAGCCGGGCGATGTTCGCACGAAGCTCGTCCGATCCGTTCGACTGACCGTAGCCGAGCGCGATGTCCTCGATGCGGGCCGTGAGGTCGCCACCGGAGAAAGCCGGAGACTGGTCCGCCAGGTCGATCAGGCCGCGGGTGGAGAGCGGGGCGACTCCGCTTTCCGAGAGGTTGATGCCGACCCGATGCTCGTAGGTCGACTGGTACCGCTCCATGTCGAAGGGGACAAGGCGCATGACATGATCCGGGTGGGTTCCGTCCGGACCGGGCTGCGGTGACAGGCGCGGGCAGGGACGATGGGCGTGGGCGAGGGGAAATCCGTTACACTTTCCCCGTGAAGAACGTTCTCCTGGTGGTCCTGGATGGCTGGGGCCACTCCGACTTCGGCCCGGAGCCCGAACCCGGCAATGCGATAGAGCTGGCGAAGGTCCCGGTCTTCAAGAGCATTTACCGAAGCTGCCCGCGGACCCGGCTCGCCTGCTCCGGCCTGGACGTCGGCCTGCCGGACGGACTGATGGGCAACTCGGAGGTGGGGCACCTCAATCTGGGAGCCGGCAGGATCGTTCCGCAGGACATCGCGCGTATCGACCAGGCCCTCGAAGACGGCTCCCTCACCGGCAGGTTCGACATCGACGGGATGCTCGCGAGGCTGGAGGAGGGCGGGCGCCTGCACCTGATCGGACTGGTCTCGGACGGCGGAGTACACAGTCACGTCCGCCACCTTCTGGGCCTGCTCGACCTGCTGCCCCCCGACGCTCCGGTCCGGGTTCACGCCATCACCGACGGCCGCGACGCTTCTCCTACCGGTAGCGCGAAACACATCGAAGCCGTCGAAGAGAAGTTGACTAGGTTCGCCGACGGTCGCATCGCCACCGTCAGCGGACGCTACTGGACGATGGACCGGGATCGGCGGTGGGAGAGGACCGAGAGAGCGTGGCGGGCCATCGTCGACGGTCGGGGAGCCGTCGAAACGGGAACGGGCTCCGCCTTCCTCCGACGGCGATACTCGGAACAGGTCACCGACGAGTTCGTCGAGCCCGCCGTGCTGGCCGGGCATGACGGAATCTCCGGGAAGGATGCCGTGATCCTCCTCAACTTCCGGGCCGATCGCATGCGACAGCTCGCGGCGGCCTTTGCCGAACCCGAATTCGACGGATTCGAGCGCGCGGGCGACCTTCCGGCCGAGTTCCGGACCATGACGGAGTACCGTGCCGACCTGCGTGCGCGGGCGGCTTTTCCTCCGAAGCTCGTCCGCGACTGCCTGGGCGAGGTCGTTTCCCGCTCCGGCCTCCGCCAGCTCCGAGTCGCCGAGACGGAAAAGTACGCTCATGTGACCTATTTCTTCAACGGCGGGGAGGAGGAGCCCTTCCCGGGCGAGGATCGGGTTCTCGCGCCTTCGCCCAAGGTCGCCACCTACGACCTCCATCCGCGGATGAGCGCGCGCCAGGTCACCGACGCCGCGCTTCGCGGGCTGCAAGACGGGTACTCGTTCGTGCTCGTCAACTTCGCCAACCCCGACATGGTGGGTCACACCGGGTCGATTCCCGCAGCGGTCAAGGCGGTCGAGACCGTAGACGCCTGTCTGGGCGAGCTGCTCGACGCCGTGCGCTCAAGCAGGGAATGGGTGGCGCTGGTGACCGCCGATCACGGCAACTGCGAACGAATGCTCGGCCCGGACGGCTCAACCCATACCGCTCACACCGTCGGACCGGTCGACCTCGTCCTGGTCGATCCGTCGAGTCCGGAAGTCCGTCTTCGGGAGGACTCGGGCGATCCTCATCGACTGGCGGACGTCGCGCCCACGGTTCTGGGATACCTGGGGCTGGACCAGCCCGAGGTGATGACGGGCCGGGATCTGAGCCTCCGCTCGAAGCGAGCTAGGCGTAATCCATGAGCCGCATTCCCTGGCGGGCGACCAGCAGGTGACGCTTGGAGTTCACTCCACGAAAGTTGCGATCTCCTCCAGCGGCTTCTTTTCGATGACCGGCACTCGGGAGTTCTCGGCGGGAAAGCCGCATACCAGTATCAGGAACGGCCGCTCGTTCGACGGACGTCCAAGCGCCTGGTTCAGAAATCCCATCGGCGACGGGGTGTGCGTCAGCGTTGCGAGCCCGGCCCGGTGGAGCGCGGTGATGAGCATGCCGGTCGCGATGCCGACGGATTCCGTGACGTAGTAGTTCTTGGCCTTGGTACCGTCGGCCCGGGCCTGATAGCTCTCCCCGAAGATCACGATGAGCCAGGGTGCGGCCTCGAGGAAGGGCTTGTGCTCGTCGGTGCCGAGATGCGCGAGAGCTTCCAGCCACTCAGGGGGTGCGCGACCGCTGTAAAAGGCGCGTTCCTCTTCTTCGGCCAGCTCGCGGATACGGGACTTGATCGTCGGATCTCCAACCACGACGAAGTGCCACGGCTGACGATTGGCTCCGTTGGGAGCCGTGCCCGCTGCGAGCAGGCAACGCTCGATGATCTCTTTCGGTACCTTGCGATCAGAGAAATCGCGAACGGTGCGTCGCCTGCGCAGCTCCGCCAGGAAGTCGTCCGCGCGACGCGCCATCTCCTGAAGGGAGAGCTCCCGGTAGTCGCGATAGGGGGTGTAGCGCGCCGGGCTATCCAAGGCCAAGCAGAATCGCGTAAATCTCCACGAAGCTCATGTCGCCGGCGGAAAGAAGGAGCGCCTCTTCGAATTCGCCCCCCGAAACTCCGGCGATCAGGCGCAGGTTGACGAAGGCGACCACCTCGTCGGCGGTCAGCTCCACCTCTTCCCAGTCCTTGACCGGCGTCCCCTCAAGCTCGGAATACACTCTCGCCAGCGCACCTGCGGCGGTTCCTTGAGGGAGCGGAAGGTGCAGGCTCTCGACGCCGATGCCGTATCTTTCGAGTATACCGCTCCAATCGACGCCCTCGCGCCAGATGGCCACGGCCGCTTCCGCGGACACTCCCGCTCGCTCCGCGACGAAGAGCGCGACCGGTATTTCGTCGGGGGGGAGATTCCAGTCGTGGAGGATGTCTATCTCCGCCCGGGGAACGTCGAAGAATTCAGCGACAGCCTGGAAGTACCCGTCGAGAACTATCGGGTCGGCGCCGTGTTCCTGGCCCGGCGCGGGTTGCGGCAGGAAGAGGAGCGCGAGCCCGGCTGCTGGCAGGCGCCGCCGGTTAAGGGCGCACCGCCTGCCGACGCGAACGCGTGTCAGCGTCGGCACAACTGGTCGATGTCGGTGCCGGGAGTCCACGCGGGACGCTCGTCGGCGTTGGCGATCTCGACTCCGAGATAGAAGATCAGTCTGGCGAGACGGGCGCCCTTTTCGGCATCGATGCGGTCCGGCTCGTCGTCGCGCCCGTGATAGTCTTCGTGAGTGCCGTTAAAGAAGAAGAGAATGGGGACGCCCTTGCGCGCGAAGTGATAGTGGTCCGATCTGCAATAGAAATTCTGTTCCGGCCACAGGTCGTCTATGGGCGTCATCCCGAGCTCCGGGTGCGCGGCGC
This sequence comes from Gemmatimonadota bacterium, assembly GCA_021295815.1. NCBI lineage: Bacteria > Pseudomonadati > Gemmatimonadota > Gemmatimonadota bacterium. The sequence continues at coordinate 7,488 of JAGWBQ010000010.1, forward strand.
CCACCCTTTCGAGGGTCTGCCCCAAATCTGAGTGCTCCTTGCCGATCGCGACGATGGTGTCGGTCCAGTTGCGCCCCACCATGTCGGCGTTCAGGTTGGCCACCATGGACTCGGTCGGTACGGTCGGGTTCTCGCTGAACCACGCGGAGCCCCAGAGCCCCTTTTCCTCCCCGCTGACGAGGATGAAGAGCGAGGAGCGACGGGGAGCCCGGGGAAGCGCGGCTATGGCCTGGGCGATCTCCATCACCGCAACGGTGCCGGAGGCGTCGTCGTCGGCCCCGTTGTAGATCGAGTCGCCGGATGCGTCGGCTGTCCCGGTGCCGACGTGATCCATGTGCGCCGAGTAGACGACGTACTCGTCTGCGAGTTCGGGGTCGCTTCCCGGGACGATGCCGATGACGTTGGGAACCCGGACGAGCTCCCCTGCATCGACATCCGGGCCCGGGTCGTCCCGCAAGGGGAAATAGGCGATCCGAGCCGGGACCGAGCCGTCGTCCAGGGTATCCGTGCCCGCCACCGGAATCCGTTGCAACGGATAGCGCTGGATGTAGCCGCCGTCCTCGGCTCCGCCCCTGATTCCCATGGCGGCGAACTCCGAAGCTATCCAGGCCGCGGTCGCTTCGAGCCCGGGGCTTGGGGTGTCGCGCCCGCTCATGGAGTCGTGAGCGATGACCCCGACCCGGTAGGCGAAGTCGGTTTCGGTGATGGTGGAGGCCACTTCGTCGAGGACGGCCGCGTCCGATCCCGGCTGGCAGGCGATGGCGGCCGAGACCGCGACCGATGCCGCAGCGCGTCCGAGGGCGCCGGGTCGGGACGATCTGCCGCTAAGCGAGGGAGCGGATATCCGGGACATGGCTCTCCGTGAGCTGGGATCGGGCGGATTCGGGTCCTGCGGCTCGACGCACGGGTCCGCCTCGTTCGGCGAAGCTTGAGCGAGCGCCCGTCGAGCTTCCATGGTGTACAGCGGAAGTCCCCGGGCGGTCCGTCCCGGGTCGGGCCCGATCGGCCGGAGTTCGAGCGCGGCCGGATTCAACGGGTTCCGTCTGTGGATGATCGGGGCTTGGTCCGCCGGTGTCGGTTCATCGGCGAACGTCGGCAATTCCGGAAGGACGATCTCGCGGGCGCCCGCGGCGATCTCAGGGTCGGCTCCGGGCGCTCCGGGTTCGGCGTCGACGACCGCCATGGCCGGCACCGACCTGCTCGTCAGCTCCTCGTCGACGACCTCGCCGGCGGGAGAGGCTTCTTCGTCGGGTTCGTCTGGAGCGTCGGGTTCGTCTCGAAGGGCCGACGCGGTCTCCTCCAGCGTCGTCGTCTTCGGCTCCACCAGCCGGGCCGTGGCCGGGTCGGCCCTACCGCCGCCGCCGATGCCGTCCGGTCCGGGCGCCTCGTTCCCGAAAGCGGCGCCCAACTCCATGGTTGCGCCACCCAAGTCTCCCGGATCGCCGCTCGCCTCCGCCGGATCGGCACCCACCTGGGGAAGGTTTACGGCGAGAGCGGTCGCCCTTTCTCCTTCGTCGCCTCCCCCCCCGAGCATCCAGCCCGCACCGAGCGCCGCCGCCAGGGAAGCCGCCCAAGCGAAGCGCATCGCCGGACCACGCTTCTCGGCAGAAGCGCTCGGCGTCGGGCCGAGCTCCGCCCTGCGTCGGAGTTCCTCGAGCGGCGGAACCTCGACCTTCCAGTTCGCGCTGGCCAGAATGGCCGCGGCCTCGTCGCGCAAGGCGCTTTCGGCCGCCAGCTTCTCCGCGCACGCTTCACACCGCTCCAGATGCTCCCTGACCTCGCGCGGCCTGCGCGCCACCGCGTCGAGCTCGCCGTCCAGGTAGGCGTGCAGCGTGCCGTCGTCCAGGTGTCCAGTTCTATTTGGCCGCATCTTTCAGTCCCCATTTCTCAATGCCTGCGTATACCTCGGCGAGCTTCTTGCGGGCTCGCGCCAGAGTGGTGCCCACCGCCCCCTTGGAGAGCCCCACCTGTTCCGCGATCTCCGTGTAACTGGCCCCCGAGTCCCAAAGCAGGATTACGGCCCGGTCGCGTTCGTTCAGCTCCTGGAGAGTTGCGCGCACTCGCTTCCGGACCTCGTCCGCCTCGAGCACCTGCTCCGGAGTGGCCACGCCGGAGGCGGTCGCGAGCTCGCCCTTCAGAAGCGTCAGGTGCTTCTTGCGCCGCACCGCCGCGCGGGCCTCGTCGCGAGCCAGGTTGGCGCTCACCTGGAAGAGCCAGGCGCGAGGTTTCCTAGGCTTGTGCTGGAGCGCGCGCACGAAGGCCTCCTGGGCCAGATCCGCAGCTCGCTCCGGGTCCCACACGTACTTCTGCAAGAAGCGGACGAGTTCCGGGTAGGTGCTCCGGTAGAGCTCCGACCAGTCGGTCATCCGCCCTCGCGGAACGCGCGCACGACCGCCGCGACCTCGGACGGATCGAGCTCCGGCCGGTCGAGGGCGCTCTCGGTGAAGCGCAGGCTCACGCCTACGCCGGCGATGGTCACTTCGGTCAACTCCTTCAGCACAGGCAGGATCTCGGGCAGGTCGCGGACCAGCGCGAACCAGGCGTCGCTGAAGTGCACGATCGTGACGGACTCGACGTCCTCTGCGTGGTGCACGTCCATCCAGACACCGTCTTCCTCCACGAAGCTGCGACCTCCGACCCGCCGCGCCGTTCCTGCAAATCCCGGGAGGGCGTGGCTCTCAACGGCCGCCGACATCACGACCAGGTTGTTGAGCGTCATCATCTCGGTCGCGCGACCTGCGGCTTCGACCGCCGCCTGTCCCGTCGCGTCCGAGCCCCGGGCCGCACCGGGCGTTCTCGGGACGCCGCCGGGAAGCATGGTCCGCCAATCGGGATCGATCGGGGCGTCGGTAACCACCACGCCCGGTTCGCGGACGAGGTAGGAGGTGTAGCGCGACGGAAGTCCGTAGCGAAGCGCCAAGGCCCGGATTTCCTCCAGCAGCTCCGGGGTCTCGCCTTCGGTCCACATCCTTCTCTCCAGGTGCCCGAGTTTCCGGGCCGCCCACAGACGCGGAATGAAGCCGTTGGCGGGTTCCGCCTCGGGGAAGACGAACTCGGTCTCGAACTCGAGTTCCTCCTGACCGCGGCGACCGGCTATCGATACCGAAGCCGGGCCGGAGCCCGAGAAGCGTCCGAAGAGAACGAGCTCCTGGCCGAGGAAGAGATCGGGAAGACGCGCGGGGTAGGAATCGGCGAACTCGACCGACGAGACGTTCACCTCAAGGTCCGTGAGAGCCGGATGCGAGACTCTCCGGGCCAGCTCTCCTACCGCTCGCTCCACGTTCTCTCCGGGTGCCACGTAGTCGGTTGCCCCTCTGCCGGCCTCGCCCAGACGATCGAGGAGATGGGTGTTGACGTCGTAACCGACCCCGAACGAGAAGATGCGGGTACGTCCCACCTTGCCCTCCACGCGGTCGGCGATGCGGGCCGGGGAGGTCTCGCCGTTGGTGGGCAGACCGTCGGTAAGGAAGACGACCACGGGAAGGCGATCCTCCGGGCTGACGATGCGGAGAGCCTCGTCGAGCGCTCCGCCGATGTCGGTGCCGCCGTTGGCCATGAGGCCGGCTATCCAGTCGCGGGCGCGATCGGTGGCCGCCCGGCTCCACGGCTCCCAGTCGTTGGAGTTAGTCATGACCCGGTTCGAGAAGGCGACCAGCCGGAAACGGTCGTCGGGTCCGAGGGAGTGGAGAAGTTGGACCAGGGCCCCCCGCGCCTGCTCGATCTTCGGACCGGCCATCGATCCCGAGATGTCGAGGACCGCCGTGACGTCCCGAGGAATCGATTCGGCGTCGGTGCTGCCGGGCGAGAGGGTGAGCATGAAGTAGCCGGCTTCGGTGGTCGGATGGTGGGTCGCGACGGTCACGCCCACGTACTCGTCGGCCAGCGGCAGGAAGAGAGCGAGCTTCCCGGCGCTGAAGTCGTTGACGTTCACGAAAAGATCGCCCCCCCGCCGTTCGACATCCAGCTCGTGGGTCGGAGAGAACGGATCGTGGAAGCGTTCCTCGTCCTCGACCCTGATGTGGAAGGAGGCGTCCACCGGCTCCGGCAGCGGCCGCAGCTCGACGTCTTCTCGGTCGGCCCGTCCCGCGCCAGGCTCGTCGCGCGTGCCGCGTCCGCTTCCGGGCATCGCGAAGCCCGGACTTCCGCCGCGAAGGGCACCGGCGTGTACGAGCCTGTATCCCGACCCCGAGCGAGCGAGGCGTTGGACATAGCGGATGGTGACCTTGCGTTCCTCTCCCGGACCGATGGGGAAGACTCGCGCTCGCAGAAGTCCGTGGCCGTGGTATTCGATAAGGGCGGGATCCTTCCTGCGGCGCACTATGCTCTCGTAGATCTCGCGCGCCTCGTCCGCGTCCATGATCTCGCCGCGAAGCTCCTCTTCGCCAAGGTAGAGGGAGAAGTCCTCGAAAACCGCCTCGCCCGGAATCGGGTAGAGGTAGTCGCCCTCCGCGACGCGAGCGCCGTCGTTCACGAACCACTCGGAAACGGTGACGTGGGCGAGGGACCCTTCCACCATAACGTCCACTTCGCTGCGGACGCGGTCCACCGCGAACCCTCCGGCCAGGGGGGGAGGCTCGATCCAACCCTGAGCGTCCAGCGAAGAGGCCGGAAGCACGGCGGCGAGGAGCGTGCCTGCAATCACGGCGAGGCGGCAGGAGTTTTCGGCGGGAGCGGTTCTGGTCATCTCGGGCAACTCCTTGGTTCGGATCGGTTTCGACAACTGGGTGACGAATCAGACCGCCCCGGTCGCACGTCCGGCAGGCACGGCTCCGCCGAAAATGTTAGCGTTAGATATGAAGATAGCGGTGCTGGGGTGCGGGCTCGTGGGATCCGCCATCGTCAGGGATCTCGCCGCGAGCGGCCACACGGTCGTCTGCGCCGACGCCGACGCGGAGCGTCTGGAGTCGGCAGATCGCTTCTGCGCATCCGCCAAGCTCGTCGACCTGAGCGCGCCTTCGGCCGTTCGGGCCTTTGTCGCCGACTCCCATATGGCGGTCGGCGCCTTGCCGGGCTTCATGGGCTTCCTGGCGGTGCGCGCGATCCTCGAGACCGGAAGGCCCGTAGTGGACATCTCCTTCTTCCCGGAGGATTACCGCGAGCTCGACGAGGTCGCCCGATCGGCGGGCGTCACCTGCCTCGTCGATTGCGGAGTCGCTCCCGGCCTCAGCAACCTCGTCATGGGACGGGCCGAGGCGAGACTCGACCAGGTGGATTCCTTTCGATGCCTGGTCGGCGGGCTGCCGGTGCGCCGAGATCCTCCCTGGGAGTACAAGGCCCCCTTCTCGCCGCTCGACGTGATCGAGGAATACGTCCGACCGGCGCGTTTGAGGCGGAGCGGGGAGGAGCTCGCGCTGCCGGCGCTCTCGGAGCCCGAGCTGGTGGAATTGCCCGGCGTCGGAATGCTGGAGGCCTTCAATACGGATGGCCTGCGCTCCCTTCTCGTCACCTCCAAGGCTTCGAACATGGTGGAGAAGACCCTTCGCTACCCGGGCCACCGCGCGAAAGTGGAGGCTCTGCGCGACGCCGGCATGTTCAGCGTCGAGCCGGTGGTGGTGGGGGGCGAGGAGCTCGTGCCCAGGCGGGTGACCGAAGCTCTGCTCCGCGAGACCTGGCGACTCGACGACGACGAGGAGGAGCTGACCGTGATGCGAGTGGAGATCGAAGGGGAGCTCGGCGGGCGCGGCTGGAGCCGGCGCTGGGATCTTCTCGACCGGCGGGACCCCACGACCGGGGTCTCGTCCATGGCCCGCACCACCGGCTACACCTGCACCGCGATGGTCGGACTGGTGGCCTCGGGAGCGTGGTCGACTGTCGGCGCCTTTCCGCCGGAGAGGGTTGGAGCCGACCGTACCTGCTACGACGGCGTCGTGACGCACCTGGCCGAGCGCGGCATCGCTCTGCGGGTAACCGGGTAGCGACGAACGGGCCGAGGCCCGTCCGGAGCGCACGAGCGTCCGCACGAGGGCTGGGATGGAACCCCGGGAAGGGTCTGCCCTTGACCGTGCGACTCGTGTCTCCTTAAGCTTCAACGTTCTTGCGGGCCGGGAGTGCGTCCGAGCGTCCCGCCAAATCAACCGAAGCCAGCCATGTCACCTCGTCTCTCCCGCATCGCCACCTTCGCCGTTCTCACCCTCACCGGCTGCGCCGTGGAGGAACGCCCCGGGGCCTCCGACGAGGCTGCGAGCTCGACGGTTCACTACGACCTGATAATCGAGGGAGGCTGGATCGTCGACGGCACCGGCAATGCGGCCTACCCCGGCGACGTGGCCGTCCTCGGAGACCGGATCGCGACCGTCACCGCTCCCGGCATGCTCGCCGAGGCCGTGGCGGCCACTCGCATAGACGCGAACGGCAGGATCGTGGCTCCCGGCTTCATCGACATCCAGAGCCACTCGCGCGGGAGCTTCGTCGGCGACGGCGACGGCCGGGTCGTCTCGAAGGTCACCATGGGCGTGACCACGGAGATCATGGGCGAGTCCACGAGCAACGGTCCCGTGACCGACTCGGTGCTCGTACAGGCTGGCGAAGACGCGGGCCGCACGGTCTTCTCCACCTTCGGCGATTGGATGGAGGCGATGGAGGAGCACGGCGCGAGCGTCAACTTCGGCTCCTTCGTAGGCGCGACCACCATCCGCATCTACGGCATGGGCCACGACATGGGCGCCGCAGGGCCGGAACAGCTCGAGCGGATGCGAGAAGCCGTGCGCGAGTCGATGGAGGACGGCGCATTCGGCATCGGCTCCGCCCTGATCTACCCGCCTGGCAACTTCGCCTCCACCGAAGAGCTCGTCGCCATCAACGAGGCCGCCGCACCCTACGGCGGCGTCTACATCACCCACCTCCGTTCGGAAGCGGACGGCTTGCTGGAGGCGATGGACGAGGCCATCCGCATCGGAGTTGAGGCGGGGGTGCCGGTGGAAATCTACCACCTCAAGGCCGCAGGACGGCGGAACTGGCACAAGGCCGCGCTGGCGGTGGCGAAGATCGATTCGGCCCGGGCGGCAGGCATTGACGTCCAGGCCAACATGTACCCGTATACCGCCGGATCGACGGGACTCACCGCCTGCTTCCCGCCTTGGGCTTCGGCGGGGAACCGGCTTATGGAAAGGCTCGCCGATCCCGAAGAACGCGCACGCATAAGGGAGGAGATGGAGAACCCCAGCGGCACGTGGGAGGACCTCTGCGGTCTATCCACTCCCGAAGGGACCTTGATCGTCGGCCTGGACAAGCCCGAGAACGAGCGCTACGTGGGCAGCTATCTCTCCGAGATCGCGGCGGACATGGGTAAGGACTGGATCGAGACCGCCTTCGACCTCGTGGCGAGCGAGGAGCAGCGAGTGGGCACGGTCTACTTCATGATGAGCGAAGAGAACGTCGCCATGCAGATGGCACAGGAGTGGATGAAGTTCGGCACCGACGCCGGCGGCTGGGACCCGGAGGGGGCCACCGGCCTGACCCACCCGCGGGCCTACGGCACGTTCTCGCGCATACTTGGGAGGTACGCGCGCGAAGAGGGCGTGCTCTCGCTCGAGGAAGCGGTGCGCAAGATGACCTCCGCCGTCGCCACCCGCATCGGGATCCGCGACCGGGGGCTCGTCGTGCCGGGCTACTTCGCCGACCTCGTGGTCTTCGATCCCGAGACCGTCGCGGACCACGCCACCTACACCGAGCCGCACCAGCTCTCCAGCGGAGTCGATCACGTCTTCGTGAACGGGGTGGCCGTGGTCGAGAACGGCGTACACACCGACGCCATGCCGGGCCGACCGGTCCGGGGGAGGGGGTGGAGGGGGCGGTAGGCGGTTCAGCGGTCGCTCGCCCGCGGACCGCGGATCACCCGAGCGTACGCCTCGGCATCAGAGCTGCATCGCATCATCCCGAAGCGCCTGCACGTGCCCGCCGAGGCGCATCCCCGTGCATGACACACCTCCGAAACGACGGCTCTTGACACCCGGGCGACACCCGCTATCTTGCTCGCCCTACGTCGCGATGGTCATCCCGACCTTCGAGACCGTCAATCACCTCTTGCTGGGCGAGCCGCCGGAGGACAGCATGAAATTCTTCACCGCCCCCCCCCTAAATGAGCTGACCGGTTGGCTCGACTGCGAGACCACCGGGGGGACCCAATAAGAATGATGGAGCTTCCCTCGGTGCGTGTGTTCGTCGTCGAATTGACATTGATCGTAGGAGTAGTAACGGGAGATACTGTTCCTGTGCCGGCGCAGCAGGTTGTTGACCTGCCAGCGTTGGACCGCCCACTAGCAGTCGAATACAGGGAGTTGCAGCGATTCGGGGCCTTGACCCACGGATGGGATGCGTTCGCAAGAGTAAGCTCTGTGGCCTTTCTCTTAGACGGAGCGTTAGTAATAACTGATCTGCGAAGCCAAAGGGTGACGGTTGCGAATGTGATGACCGGTGAGCTCTTATCCGAAATATCCAAACAGGGTGACGGACCTGGTGAAATTCGCCAGATACATGACGTGCTGACTGCTCCCAATGGAATCACCGTGTACGACAGAGGCAAGATGGCGTTTCAGGTCTACTCAATGAATGGAGAGCTTGAAAGTTACGTTCCCGTTGGTGTGGCGGCAAGGGAGTGGCTGTCGCCAGATCTCGTCGCGTCGTCTCAACACCTGGAGGTCATACACGTCCCCGAGGTCGTGTCTTACTCCACCCATCGTCCGATCATGCGGCTAACGCTCGATGGTGCAAGGATGAAGAGCAGCCTGTGGGCTCATGCGTGGCGGTCTGGCGATCAAAGGAACGATAGCAACGACCAGTTTCGATGGGACCCGAGAACGGGTAGTTCAGGGCTCGACGCGTTCTATCCAGATTTGTATTTGGATGTGCTCCCTGACGGTAGCCTCCTAATGGTGGACTCGTCGGCCTATGAAATCAAGGTGGTCTCACCTGCTTCTGGGACCCTATCACGAATTATCCGTCGGCCGGTACCGCCTGTCAGGGTGACTGATGCGATAAGGGACGAGGAAAAAAGTCGTCGTCGTCGGGAGGCGGACACAAGGGTCCCTCCCTCTCCTAGAGAGTTGATGGATGCTTACCTGGCGGCTATTGACGAGTTGGCGTTCTACCCCGAGCTGTCAGTCATCACTGCGATTCAAGCGAGCCGAGCGGGTGAGGTTTGGGTCCGTCGACGGTCATCGGTCGATCCGTTGGACGAGAACGGGCCGATCGATGTGATCTCCGCGAGTGGTGATTACATGGGCACAATAGCCGCCTCGGATTTCGACATGCCGGCTGCTCTTGGTCCGCTTGGACTCGTGTCCTTTCTCGAGGTAGACGAACGCGGCGTCCAGATCGTTGTCGTGGGGGAGCTCTTCCTGGAGGCCGGATGACGAAGCGCAGGTCAACTTGGGTGTACAAGGCCGGACTTGTGGTGTGCGCCCTCTGGATCGTACCCGTCGGTGCGTGGTCGACGCCGCTCAAGATGGTCGGCCCGGACTCGTGGGTGACGGTGCTGGAAACGGGCTCTCGACGACCGACAGGGTTGTGGGTGATCGATCACCTTCGATCCAATCTCGGGATCGATGAACCCGTGGGTGACAGGAACGAGGCCTGGGGAGCCGCACTCGACGCATGTGTGTCCAATGGTACGCTTACCCGGGTATCTCTCGGTAGCAAATGGACCTTCGATTGTGTACGCGAGCCCGCGAAGCGGGGCGACCCACTCACACCGGAAACGTGATGGCACCGAGGCTTGAGCGGAGTGCGTTCGCCCCCTGTGGTGGCTCTGATCGGTGGCGACGCCGTCGGCTCGGCTCAGCAGGTAGTCGAGGTCGACCACGACTCCGGGCGCGATCGATCACCATTGGGTCCGAATCCGTGGCGTTGGACCGCATCGCGGGATGGATGTATGTTCAAGATGCTGCTGAAGATCCCGACGCTCTCATGGTGTTTTCGCTGGAGACCGGGGAGCGCGTGCGGACCATTTCCGTTCCTCGGGGTGGCGGCCCAGGGGAGCTCCCGGGAGGCTGGCTCGGCATCACGGCGGTACCGGGTGAGGGCGTCTTTGTCAAAGGGCACCATAAAGTCCTCGAATTCGATACCGCCGGGCAATTCATCTCCGCTTGGCACCCGAATGCCCCGGGAAGCACGGATGTCTGCAATATCGGCGGACAGCCTGGTGTTCCGGTCCATAATGCCGTCTTGCAGCGAACGCCGGCGGGTGATCGAGGAATCGGTCCGCACTTCGTTCCCGGGAGACTGTCCGATCCGACCGGAGCTGTGTTTGTAGCGGACGTGGACTGTACGCAGGAGGTGGCGTACGTGCTGTCTCCGAATCTGGACGCGCCTTCGCTGAGGCGGGGTCAGGAGTCGAAGGTTTCAGATTACGAATCTCTGATCTCTCTGGTCGCATATTCGAGTTACCGCGAAACCGATATTCCCATTCCAAGCGAATTGTTCGATTCGTCTGGCGGACCGCAAGGTCTATCTCTGGACGACCGTGGCAATCTCGTCCTACATTCTACATCTCGTAGCGTACCAGGCGGAATTGTCAGGCCAGACGGAGGGTGCTATGCGGTTGTTCGCACCGACGGTTCGGACAGACAGCACCAGTTCATGCGCGTGTACGCCGACAGCGCTCTGGTCTTCCGCCGGATCACGGACACGCGGGTCGTTGGCGGGAGAGAAACCAACATTATGTACTGGGACGCGGACGGCGTCTCGTTGCACCCGTTCCGCCATGTGAGCGGCGATCCCTGTCCGGGCATCCTGCCCTCTTGGGATGAGGAGACCGGACGCGGCGAGGCCGAGTCCGCTCGGACCGACCAGCACGCCGAACCCGGGTCGGGCTGGAAAAGGTAGGGCAGGCAATCCCGACCCCCCCCCCGGTGGTCACGGTACCGCGCCGTGGTCACCGGGGCATGACTGCTACGAGACCCGCACGCCCCCTACACCGAACCGCACCAGGTCTCCAGCGGGGTCGATCACGTCTTCGTGAACGGGGTGGCCGTGATCGAGAACGGCGCGCACACCGACGCCATGCCGGGCCGACCGGTCCGGGGAAGGGGGTGGAGGGGGCGGTAGGCGGTTCGGCGGTCGCTCGCCCGCAGACCGCGGATCACCCGAGCGTACGCCTCCGCATCAGAGCTGCGTCGCATCATCCCGAAGCGCCTGCACGTGCCCGCCGAGGCGCATCTCCGTGCATGACACACCTCCGAAACCACGGCTCTTGACACCCGGGCGACACCCGCTATCTTCCTCGCCTTACGTCGCGATGGCCATCCAGACCTCGCACTGTCACCACCTTGCGAATGGCAGGGGAGCGCCTCCCCCTGGAATTACGCGTTCGCTAAATTCCGGTACAACCCAGGAGGATAGGTGTCGCGCATGGCGGTTGCGGGATTCGTGATTTCCTTGGTGGCAATCGTTATTTCGGTGATCGAGCTTCGTGCCGGACGCAGGAAGCGGGAGAAGGGAGAAGGGTAGGGTGGTCCTACTTTGTTGGACAGTCCGAGGGCAAAGTCAAGGTGGATGCCGACTGGGGTTGAGAGCCCTCGGGGACCTGTGCAGAGCCGCCATTTCGGTGGCGGTTGTCTTGTTTCTGGGTACCGTGCCTTGTGCCAGCCAGCACACCGGGCCGACCCGGGCGATCGACACTCAATTCACCGAGGTGTTCTGGATCGGTGACGAGGAATCGGAGCGGCAGTTCGGGGACGTTGCAGCGATGGAGTTCACCCCGGACGGCCGCCACCTTGTCGTGCTCGATAGGCTGGAATTCAGAGTTGTCGTGTACGACATGGAAGGTGCCGAGGTCGCGTCGTGGGGGCGTCAGGGCGATGGCCCCGGGGAGTTTAGACGCCCCCCTCGGGAGCTGGCCGTCTCCAGGGAAGGATTGATTGCGATCGGCTACTCGGGAAGCGCGGAGCTGTTCGACATCCATGGGAAACCGATCGATACCCGTTCGTTCCGCGGACGCGGCGTTATCGGGATGTTCTTCGATGACCGAGAGCGGCTGCTGGTCGAGGCCGTTTCCCTGCGAGCCGTTTCTCTGGGAGAGGAACCGCCGTTGCAACTGATCCGTCTCGACGACGACGAGGTGCTATGGACGTCGAGACCCGTGCTCCACAAGCCGGGTGGGGTAAGGGTGCATCTTTACGGTGCCGTCCCGATGATCGATCCCATTGGAGACAACCGCGTCGTGGTGGGACACACCGACCGCTACGATTTTGCCATCCTCGATGCCGGTACCGGACAGGAGGTGGGCAGGATCCGTCGGGAAGTGCCAGTCCGCGCTGTGACCGCAAACCACAGGAGGGCACGTATGGATCTCTATACCCATTTCAACGAAGTGACGTTCGCAGAATCCTTCCCCGTTGCTACCAGAGTGTTCGCTGGTCCTTCCGGTAGGTTGCTGTGGGTACGACGCGACATGGGGTGGGTGACGAGCTTGCTCCTCCGGTCGAGAGCATGATCGAGAGCCGGGAAAACCCGATCTGGCGACTTTACGACCTGTTCCGGTCGGACGGCGGCAATTACTATGGCACAGTGGAGGTTCCCGAGGGCTTCCTGCTCTTGGCGACAACTCCGGGATTCGTGGCGGGCGTTCACCGGGACGAATGGGGCCGCGAGTCCGTGCGCGTGTTTAGGGTCCGGGTTTCGATGGACGCTCCGCATCCCCGGGAGCCGATCGACGTGTCGACATCGCGATCGCGACCCGCAGCGACTGCACCGGCCGCGGTATCCCGACGTTGACCATGCCCCATCCTCGTGAAATCGATGCCGGCCGTCGCGTTGGCTCCAATCGATGGCAATGCCGTCGGTCCTCTGCGGACAAGCAACACACTAAACCAGGTCGGGCAGGCTAGGCAGGACGGGGCCTCCGATAGACCCACCCCGGTGGTCATGGCTCACCCGCCGTGGTCACCGGGGCACGGCTGCCGTGGTTCGGCTGGGCGAGGGACGGCCTACGCTGCCCCTCGCCTTCGATCCCGGTGCGCGGCCCCTGACCGAGACACATCCCTGTGCATGACACACGTCCGAAACGACGGCCCTTGACACCCGGGCGACACCCGCTACCTTCGTCGCCTTACGTCGCGATGGTCATCCCGACCTCGCACTGTCACCACCTTTTACTTGGGCCTATGCCCCGGAGCAAACATCCAGTTCTTGAGCCGGCTGGCTCATCCGGCCGATCCTGCTCGCCGTGGTCGCCCTCCTCCCGCTCATCGGCGCTCCCGCCGATGCCTCCTCCGCGACCGTGCAGGACTTCCCGGCTACCGCAGCCGAGGTGGCCGGTCCTCCGCTCCCTGTCGGAGAAACCGTTCCACCGGTGTCTGATGCGATACCGGACCTCGCGACCGACGAGATGTCTTCAGTTCGCGGAACTTCGGTGGCCGTCGCGGATCATGCCGACGTAGCGCGTAGTTCTGGAGTGGTCCATCTTGGGCCGATGGCCGCCCGCAGGCTCCGTGGTTACCCGTTTGACGATGTGGTCGCCTTGGCGTCGGGTTGTGCGGCGCCGGACGCGGGTACCGGAAATACGGACCTGGGGTGGGCACCGTTACCCGGCGGTACTGCTGAGGCCTACGCTATGGACGCCGATCCATGTGACAAAGTCGAGGAAGCTATGATGGCCGCATGCATCGAGGCGGGCTTCATGCTTGGTGAATGGCAAGGCGGCAGAGCGACCGAAGAGGAATGGAAAAAGGCCAAGGCCCTGTGCGACGACCAATGGGATGTGTGGATGATACACTGTGAACTTTCACTCAATTGATGGAAATGTTGTGCAGAGCCGCCATCTCGGCGGCGGTTGTCGTGTTTCTGGGTACCGTGCCTTGTGCTGGCCAGCACACCGGGTCGGCCCGGGCGATCGACGCTCAATTCACCGAGGTGTTTTGGATCGGTGACGAGGAATCGGAGCGGCAGTTCGGGGATGTTACCGCTATGGAGTTCAGCCCGGACGGCCGCCACCTTGTCGTGCTCGATAGGCTGGCATTCGGAATTGTCGTGTACGACATGGAGGGTGCCGAGGTCGCGTCGTGGGGACGTGAGGGCGATGGCCCCGGGGAGTTTAGAAACCGGCCTTTGCACCTGGCCGTCTCCGAAGAAGGAATGATTGCGGCCGGCACCGGCCGAAGCGCGGAGTTGTTCGACATCAGCGGGGAACCGATCGAGACCCGTTCATTCCGTGGGCACACCGCTTTCGGGATGTCCTTCGACGACCGGGGGCGGCTGCTGGTCGAGGCCGTTTCCTGGCGAGAGACAGCGCCCGTCCAACTGATCCGCCTCGACGACGACGAGGTGCTTTGGACATCTAAACCCCTGATTCCCGCGCTGTCACCCGTGGTATACAGTGTCGGCCCCGTGATTGATCCTATCGGGAGCAACCGGATCGCGGTGGGAAACACCGACCGCTACGACTTTGCCATCCTCGATGCCGGTACCGGCCATGAGGTGGGCCGGATCGGTCGGAACGTACCGATCCGCGCTGTGACCGCAGACCACAGGAGGCGACTTAGCGATCGTCTCAGCAACTCCACCGAAGTGACTTTCGCTGACACCTTCCCCGTCGCCACAGAGGTGTTCGCCGGTCCTTCCGGTAGAATGCTGTGGGTACGGCGCGGCATGGGGGTGGGTGACGAGCTTGCTCCTCCGGTCGAGAGAATGGAAGACGCGATCTGGCGGCTTTACGACCTGTTCCGGTCGGACGGCGGCAACTACTATGGCACAGTGGAGGTTCCCGAGGACTTCCTGCTCTTGGCGACAACTCCTGGTCTCGTGGCGGGCGTTCACCGGGACGAACTGGCCCGTGAGTCCGTGCGCGTGTTTAGCGTCCGGGTTTCGATGGACGCTCCACATCCCTGGGAGCCGATCGACGTTTCGACATCGCAATCGCGACCCGCAGCGGCTGCACCGGCCGCGGTATCCCGACGTTGACCATGCCCATCATGAAATCCGTGATTGCCGCAGCGTGCTTGACGCTTCTGGCGCCTTCCTTGATCAGGGCCGCGGTCGGAGAGCACGGCCTCATTCCACAAGCGCTCTCGGTCGACACGACCGGGTCACATACCGTTGTGGTGACCGAACCCCTGCAACCGGACGCCGACGCTACCACTTGGCGCTTGGTCGAAGAGCTCAAGCTGGGTAACGTCGCGGGTGACGGACCGGACGGTTTCGGAGACCTCCGAGACCTTGCTGTAGACGGGATCGGGCGAATCTACCTGTTAGATGTAGCTGCGGAGGAAGTCCGAGTCTTCGGCCGGGATGGCGCCTACCTGGGGAGCATGGCTCGTGATGGTGACGGACCGGGCGAGTTCAGGTACCAGCGTTTCTCCGAACCGCGAATCACGTGGCGAACACCCGACCAGTTGTGGATCGGCGACGGCCAGCGGCATGTGGTGTTGGACACTCTCGGGCAAGAGTTGGCCCGATCCGCAAGCTGGCGTGGCTTTTTTTTGCCTGGCGAGTTCCCGACCTCAAGCAAGGTGATCGCCTCCGGAACCGACGGTTCCCTGTTCTCAGTCGTCGATGTGATCGCGATTCAGGGCCCTGACCAGGCCGTTGTTCCTTTACACACCTATGTCGTCCATTCGCCGGTCACCGCAGACCACGAGGTGCTCCCCGGTGACACCCTTGCGATAGAGACAAGGAACACGGAGATGGGCGGAGGAGCGGAACCGCTTCAGGGTCGCGGTGGCAGCACGACTACACTTCAACGAATGCAGCCCCCGGAAGATCCACGGTTCGTGTGGACGGTCGAACGCCACGGAACGCTGTGGCTGGCGCACCGCTCGCGGTATCGCTTCGACAAACTGACGTTCGTGGGAGATACGGTCCTCACCGTGAAAATGGGGGAGATCCCGCCTCTGCCGAGTGCCGGGTCCGATTTCGCACCGGTTGTCGCGTCTCTCGCATCTTCACCGGAAGGGTGGCTATGGGTGGAGCGGCAGCATTCCACAACTGAAGAATCGACATGGGATGTGTTGGACAACTGTGGACGATACCGTGCGACGGTGACCGCCCCCGTTGGCCTGAGTAGGCCGGAGGTCGGTCATGGAGGCGCGCTGTACGGAATCTCTTCCGACGAGCTGGGTGTCGATTTCGTCTACCGTTTTCGCCTTCAGGAGGAGGGCGGTGCGCAAGTTGCGCGAGAGACCTGTCCTTTCTGACTGCCGGGGGATGCTGCCTGCGGTGCTATACCGCCGGGACGATTAACGGGGTTCGGGGCGAGTTCTCGTCGCCGCCTTCGTAAGCGGAGGCGTGGCGCGGGCTCGTCGCGAGGTGACCGAGGGGATCCCCGCGAGGAGGGCTCGCCCCGAGCTCTTGGTCCGGGTGCTTTTTGGGCAAGGTGGTCGGCCAGGTCTCTTCCGCTAACTTAAGGGGCTCTCCGGCGGCCAAGCTGCGGGCGGTCCGCTCGACGAGACGGGCCGTGCTTCAGGCGGATTCCGGGCCGGGGAGGTCTTCCCCCACAACAACAGGTTTACCGAATGTCCTTTCCTTTCCGTCCTGCCGCCCCGACCGCTCTTCTGGCCTTTCTGTTCGCCGGTTGCGGCGGGAGCGACGAACCCGGAACCGACGCCGAAGGTCCCGAACCCGAGGCTGTCGAAACCCAAGTCGAGGAAGCTCCCGCTTCCAACGCACCGACCCCTCCGTCGGGCGAGCTGACCACGCCCGAATGGTTCACCGTGGATCACGACGCTCGCTCTGTTTCCATGACGCTCACCGCCGGCACCACCAACGCCAACAACTCCTGGAACTACATGGGCACGCTCAACGGCGAGCTCTCGGTGACGGTTCCCGTCGGCTACCAGGTCTCGATCGAACTTGTCAACAACGACGCCGTGATGGCTCACAGCGTGGGCGTCTCGGAGGGCGACGGCACGTTCGGCGCGGTGGTCGAGGCCGTCGCGGCCTTCGAGGGCGCGATGACCGCCAATCCGACTTCCATGATCGACGGCACCATGCCCGGCCAGTCGGACACCTTCACCTTCACGGCCGACACCGCCGGCACCTACCAGCTCGTCTGCTACGTCGCCGGCCACGCCATAACCGGCATGTGGGCCTGGTTCATCGTCTCGGAGGACGGATCGGCGGGTGTGATCGGAGCGTAGTCGAGCGACGCCGCATCCGCTGCCGGGACGCTGCGCTCGGTGTTGCCATTCAGGCGAAGAGCAGCGCTATTCGTCCCTCATCACGCCTTGCCGGTGCGCCGCATCGCCGCGCTCGGCGCTCGTGCGAGTTTCGCCAGGGACTGCTGGCGGCTAACTGCTAGCGGCTAGTGGGCCGGACATCAGGTGTCGGACGATCAGCTCGCCGTGCTCCCTGCCGTTCTCGATGAAGATCTTGTTGGCGTCGTGCCCCGCTGCGATCACGCCCGCCAGGTAGATGCCCCCGACGTCGGTCTCCATCGTGCTCGGGTCGTGGATGGGGACGTCGGTCGCCTCGTCTATCGCGACGCCCAGTGAGCGGAGCGGGGCGTGATCGGCCTTCCAGCCGGTCAGAGCCAGCACGAAGTCGTTGTCGATCTCTTCCGCTTCACCGGTGTCTTCGCGACGTAAAACCACCGAACTCGGTCGGATCTCCGTTATCCGGCTGCGCCAGTGAACCGATATTTCGCGGTTACGGAGACGGTTTTCAATGTCCGGCACCACCCACGGCTTTACGCCTCGGTCGACCTTGTCGCTGAAGTGCACCATCGTGACCCGCGCACCGTTGCGGAAGAGTTCTAGCGCGGCCTCGACCGCCGAATTTCCGGCTCCCACGACGACCACCTCTCGGTCGTAGTATGGGTAAGGCTCGTGGTAATGATGACGCACCTTGGCCAGGTCTTCCCCCGGCACTCCCAGAAGGTTGGGACCGTGAAATCCGCCGGTGGCGAACACCACTGCGCCGGCTGAGACCCGTCGCTCCTCTCCGTCGCCGGTTTTCGTGTCCACGGTGAAGGCGCCGGCGCTTCCGCCGACCCGTGAGACCTCTTCGTACTGCCGTACCTCGAGATCCCAGTGCCGGACCACTCGTCGGTAGTAGGCCAGAGCCTCGCGCCGCGTCGGTTTCGGGTTCGGGATGGTGAAGGGCACGTTCCCGACTTCGAGCATGACCGCCGTGGAAAAGAAGGTCATATAGTAAGGGTAGCCGATCAGCGAGTTGGTGATGCAGCCGCGGTCGTAGAGCACGCAGCTCAGCCCTGCTCGCCGGGCGGCGACTCCGGCGGCGATGCCGCAGGGTCCGGCACCGACGACGACGAGATCGAATCGCTCCATGCCCCAAAGGTAGCAGCGTACCCGACGGAGCCGTTCAACAGCGGTGGCCCATGCGGTGTCCTCAAGGATGTTCGCCCGCTGATCGGTCCTGCTCCGTGAGCCCCCGGGCCCGTCCGGCCGGGCCCGTCCGGCCGTCATTCGGCCTCCCCCCAAGCCGCATCTTCCGCGGCTCACGCACTCCACCCACGTGAACAACCGACACTTCCCGATGAACATTGCACGCTCAGCTTGGGCCCTCCTCGGGGCGCTCGGCCTCTCGGTGCTCACCGCGCCCGGCTTCGCCCTTGCGGCTCAGCTCGAATCCGACGCGGCGGCCGGCGCCGGCAGTGCGAGCGCGGTCCCGCTCACAGCTCACCGACTTGACGACGAACAGATCTTTCTCGACGGACGCATCGTGGAATCGGCATGGAACCGAGCGCTCTCCATCACCGACTTCACCCAGCAGGAACCCGTCGAAGGCGCCGAACCCACCGAGCCCACCGAGATCAAGGTCGCGTACGACTCGGACAACCTCTACATCGCTGCGATCCTCTACGACGACCCGGAAGGGATCATCGCCTACCAGCGGGAACGGGACGCGTACCTGTCCACGGACGACCGCTTCATGTGGATCCTCGACACCTTCAAGGACGGACGCACCGGGTACTTCTTCGAGACCAACGCGAACGGCATGATGGGCGACGCGATCATGACCGGCGGTGGCGGCGGTGGTGGCGGCGGCGGACGCGGCGGCGGCGGACGCGCTTGGGACGGCATCTGGGAGGTGCGAACCGCTCGCCGGGACGATGGCTGGTCGCTCGAGGTGCGCATCCCGTTCCGCACGCTCAACTTCGATCCCTCGGCCGACGAGTGGGGGATCAACTTCCAGCGCACGATCCGACGCAAGAACGAGGAGATACTCTGGCGGGGCTGGCGCAGGAACGAAGGACTGCGCCGCCCGGTCTTCGCCGGGACCCTGAGCGGCCTGAGCGGGCTCTCCCAGGGCCTGGGGCTGGAAGTGGTGCCTTCGGCCATCGGAAGCTGGAAGAGCATTCCCGGTGGAGGCGATCCCACGTCGTATCCTCGCGACGTCTCCTTCGACCTCAACTACAGCGTCACGCCGTCGCTGCGCTCCTCTCTCTCCATCAACACCGACTTCGCCGAGGTGGAGAGCGACCAACGCAGGGTGAACCTGACCCGGTTCCCCCTCAGATTCCCGGAGAGACGCGGGTTCTTTCTGGAAGGTTCCGGCGTGTTCACGTTCGCGCCCAGAAGCGGCCCTTCGCCCTTCTTCTCCCGCAACATAGGTCTCAGACACGGGCAGCAGGTCCCGATTCGCTTCGGCACGCGGGCGACCGGGCAGATAGGCGGCACCGAGGTCGGGTTCTTCCAGGTCGGAACGGGCGACTTGGACTATTTGAGCGACGAGGCGCCGGTCCATGTCGATGCGGAACAGTTCACCGTGGCCCGCCTCCGGCAGCCGTTCTTCGAGCAGTCCACGATCGGGGGCATCTACACGCGCCGGGACCCGGGCGGCGAAGCCGGCGTGGTCGGACACACCGCCGGAGTCGACATCCAGCTCGCGTCGCGCAACTTTCTGGGCGACAACAATGCCGAGATGGAGGCGTTCGTGGTCTGGAATTCAAATCCCGACGCGAGCGTTTCCCGGAGCTTCGGCGATCTCTCGGCCCGCGGCCTCAGGGTCAATTTCCCCAACGACATCTGGTCGGGGCACGTGTCCTACCGCGAGTTCGGCGACGACTACGACCCCACGCTGGGTTTCGTGACCCGCAACAACTTCCGCCGCATCGAACCCAGGATAGGGTGGTCTCCGCGCCCGGAGGCGATTGGCGCCATTCGCAACCTCGGGTTCGACGTGCAGTTCCGCAGCCTTTGGGGGATGGGCGAAGGCGGCGTGCTGGAAGAGCGGCAGTGGGAGTTCGGAGTGGTCGAGTTCAACTTGGAGAGCGGCGACAACATCGACTTCGAGATCACCAACACCTACGAATTCCTCGACTACTCGTTCGACGTCAACGACGGCGTGTCGATCCTGCCCGGCGAGTACGATCTCTGGAGGTACGAGATCGGCGCGCGCACCGCGAGCAGGCGCAAGGTCTCTCTCTTCGGCAACCTGAACTGGGGCGAATTCTGGGACGGCGATCGCTGGGGCGGATTCGCTCGAGTCTCGGTGCGTCCGAATCCGGGCGTCACGGTCGCCACCAACATTCAGTACAACAACGTCACCCTGCCCAGGGGCAGTTTCACCGCGAACGTCTACGAGCTGGAGACCGACCTGAATCCGTCGCCGTGGGTCGCCGTGTCGACGCAACTGCAGTACGACGACGTCTCTCAGCTTGTCGGCCTCTTCGCGCGGCTGCGCTGGATAGTGAAACCCGGAAACGACGTATATCTGGTCTACACCCACAATTGGCAGAACTTGGGCACGGGTGTTCTGAACCACCGGGAGCTGACCACGCTCTCGCGCGGCGCGTCGATCAAGGCGAACTACACCTACCGGTTTTGACGGTCGGCGCCGGCGAGGCAGTCCGGCGTTCGATTACCGGTCGTCGGTGTAGCGCAGGAAGATCTCGTGGAGCGAGGGTTCCAGCAGCTCGAAGCGCAGGATTCGTGCTCCGGCGGCGACCGCGCGCTCCAGAATGGGCTGGTGGTCGGCCCCGTCGCGGAGAACGAGCCTGGACCAACCGTCCATGTCTTCGACCGAGGCTATCTCCGGGCCGCCCATCCAATGGTCCGGACCCTCGAACTCGACGCCGACCGCGCCCTTCCGCTCCTCCCGCTTGAGCTCGCGCAGGTTCGAGTCGATGATCTTTCTAGAGCTTGAAATCAGGCAGACTCGGTCGCAGAGGCTCTCCGCCTGGTGCATAAGGTGCGTCGAGAAGATTATCGTCCTGCCCTGATCCCTGAAGTCCCGTACCAGTCGCTCGAGAGCGTCCTGATTTATGGGGTCGAGGCCGCTGAAGGGCTCGTCGAGAATGAGCAGCTCGGGTTCGTGAAGCACGGTACCGATGAACTGCACCTTCTGCTGCATTCCCTTGGACAGGGCCTCGGCCTTCTTGTCGGCCCATGCGGCCAGCTCGAAACGCTCGAGCCAGCGTCCGGCGCGTGCACGTCCCTCGGACTTCGAGAGCCCGCGTATCTCCGCCAGGAACGTGAGCTGTTCGAGGACCTTCATCTTGGGGTAGAGACCGCGCTCTTCAGGCAGGTACCCCACCTGCTTGCGGCGCGTGTGCTTGGGGTCGCCCCCGAAGAGCGAGACCGATCCGCGATCGGGCATGAGAATTCCCATGATCATCCGAAGGGTCGTGGTCTTACCGGAACCGTTCGGCCCGAGGAGTCCGCACACTCCGCCGCGCGGAATGGTCAGATCGAGCTCCGACACCGCCGTGTGGCCGGTGAAGCTCTTGGAGGCTCCCGCCATCGAGACCACCGCACCCGCGCTATCCACGGATCACCCACCTCGCCAGCTCCCTGATCGACGGACGTTTGCCGGTCGAGAGGATGCCGATTCGATAAATGCGACCGGCGACCCAGGCGCAGCCCACGAGCGCCATCCCCATCAGAGCGAAAGACAACGCGATCTCCCAACCCGCTGCCGCGCCTGCGGCCACCCTCGCCCACATGAGCACCGGCGAGAACATGGGGAAGAGCGAGGCCCATAGCGCCAAGGTCGAGTTCGGCGCCTGGATGATCGGCATCAGAATCATGATCTGGGCGACCATCAGCATGACCACGGGCATCGTCGCGTATTGCGCTTCCTGCTCGGATCCGCACATGGCCCCGACCGCCGCGAAAAGCCCGGCGAAGATGAAGTAGCCGAAGAGGAAATAGCCGAGGAACAGCGCCAGGATGGAGAGCCCCGGAAGTTGACCGCCGAAGGTGGCTAGGATCTGGCTCACTTCTTCGGGCAAGAACCCCTGAACCAGACCGACGCCGAGCGCCACGGCCGCCAGAAGGCTTCCGACCCAAATGGCGAGTTGGGTCAGACCGGCGCTCCCCACTCCCAGGATCTTGCCGAGCATGAGGTGAGTCGGACGCACGCTGGCGACGATGACCTCGACTATGCGTGACTGCTTCTCTTCCAAGGTGGCGCGCAGGACCGCAGATCCGTAGATCAGGATGGCCATGTAGAGCACGAATCCCCCTCCGAATCCCAACCCCAGCCCGACAGCCTCCCTGGCCTCCGCTTCGTCGACGGCGACCGCGTCGTCGGATTCCGTCGTAGACACGGTAACGGCCAGGGAACCGAAGCCGGATCCGGATCCCCTTTCGCCTAGCGCCGCGAGAACGACCGCGCCCTCGATCGCGGCTCTGCGCAGACCCGAAGGAACCTCGGCGGTATGGAACAGGGCCGAGCCGGTCTCGGGGCCGACGCTTCCGATGATGAGGACTCCGGTATAGGTGCCGGTGTCGGCGGCGGCGAGCGCGGAGGTGACCTCGGAGGGCGGGTCGAGCGGAATATCCACGGTCGAGTAGCCGATGCGGGCGAGGCGAGGGCTCAGATCGTCGGCCAGGACGCCGGAAGAGTCCACCACAGCGATGAGGTTCCGGTTTTCGTCGTCTCCTACCGCCATCATCGCGAAGAACACCGAGAGAGCCATCATCCCGATCATCATGAGCGGGATGCCGAGAGTCGCCAGCACGAAGGCCTTGGATTTGACTCGCTGCTTGTACTCGCGACGGAGTATGGTCCACACGTCACCTGCCATCGTCGCTCCTCCGGGAGTCGTGAGCTTTCCGGGAACCCGAACCGACGATTCCGGGGCCTGAAGCCGAAACCGACGGGTTGAAGATATAAAGGGGCCAAGATGCGTGGGCGTTCGGAGCCCCGGGAGCCAACTGAAGTCCGACCGGGCCGACCGATCCGGAAATCAGACTAGATTACAAAGGAGCAGACGTAACGATGTCGGGACCTACAGGCCGCCGGCCGGGGACGAGCGCAGAGTGGCGATATTTCGAGAAGTCGGACGCGGGGAGGTTCCTTTGGGAGTGGGCGGACGCATCACCATACCCTACAACATCCGGGAGAGCATGAAGCTGCTCGAGAAGGAGGGCAGCGCCACGCTCAACCTGCGGGTGGAGGAGACCCGAACCCGTCAGGGGGTCCGCCACCAACTGGTGGTCTGGGAGAAGCCCGCGCCGCCTCCCACCGAGAAGGCCGAACCGCCTCCCACCGAGAAGGCCGAACCGACCCCTACCGAGTGACCGTTCGTTATCCGATCGCGGCGGCGGAGCGCAGCATCGCTACGAGCGTCCGTTCGTCGAACTCCCTTGCGGTCTGCACGGCGGTGTCATAGCTGTCTTCCACTATTATGACGGCGGTCGCGCGACTCGCCTCCGGATCCGCGTTCCCGGCGTCGAAACGAAGACGCCCCTGGAAGACGTCGGGCCGATGGGGGTTGTCGACGGCTTCAAGATACGCGTGCCAAAGCTCGCCCTCGAAGGCGACGGTGGCCAGGTGGGTGCCGCCGGATCCAAAATCTTTCATCCCGAACCTCTCAACTGAACTTGACACTAAGGTACCCCCTGCGTAGCTTACGGCCCTCGTTCAAGGGGGGCCGCCGTCCGACGGTCAAGCGGTCGCGCCTCCCGGATACACCTCCTCCAACCCCGCGTGCCGCGGGCCGCGTACCCGAGACGCCGATCGGACCGAGCCAAATATGACACGGCACTGGTTATTCGTCGGACTGAGCTGCGCGGCCGCCCTCGTGACGCTCGCCTTCATACAGGTCGAGCAGGATGCGGAACACGAGGAGGAGGAGGCGGCGGAGTCGGTCCAGCCCATCGCCTTCCCGCACGATCAGCATTCCGGAAGCGAGCCCGGTCAGAACCGAATGGACTGCCAGTACTGTCACTTTTCGGCGGAGCGCTCGGTGGACGCCGGAATCCCTTCTGTCGCTTCTTGCTGGGGTTGTCATCAGGCGATTCCCGGCACCGACGCCCGGGCGGAGGTGGCCAAGATCGGGGAGTATGTGCGGTCCGGGGAGCCGATCCCGTGGGTGCGCATCTACAAGGTCTCCGATCACGTGCGTTTCCCGCACATGCGACACGTCAACGCGGGCCTGACCTGTCAGGAGTGTCACGGCGAGGTTCAGGAGACGGGCGTCATCGAAGAGCCGTCGCCGGTCTGGGGAGGCGACAACATGGGGTGGTGCGTGAGCTGCCACCGTAAACCCGACGAGAACGGCGAGCAGCAGGCTTCCACCGACTGTGCCGTCTGCCACTACTAAAGGGAGCTGAGAGTATGGCCGCCGGCATGGAACGGAGGGATTTTCTCAAAGTGGTCGGGGTTGGCGGCGCGGGCGCGACCGTCGCCGGCTGCTCGACGGGAGAGGTGGAAAAGCTTCTCCCCTACGTCACCCACCCGGAAGAGATCACTCCGGGCGTGGCGACCTGGTACACCACGGCTTGCGGCGGCTGCGAAGCCGGCTGCGGCATGTGGGCTCGGACCCGCGAGGGCAGGGCGGTCAAGCTGGAAGGCAACCCCAACCACCCCGTGTCGCAGGGTGCGCTCTGCTCGGTGGGTCACGCCAGCCTTCAGCACCTCTACAACCCAGACCGTCATCCCGGGCCGCTCGTGCGCGAGGGCGACCGCGTTCGCAGCGGGGGGTGGGACGAAGCCGAGCGCTTTCTGGCCTCCAAGATCGGTCCCGAGACCAGGGTCCTCCTCCTTACGGGACGGTGTGGCCCGACGCTCGACCGTCTCTTCGACGAGTTCACGGCCGCGGTGAACGGCACCCGGGTCAGGTACCTGCCCGGCTCCAACTCGCCCGCCCTGGCGGCCGCCGCCATCGTCTACGGGGCCGACGCACCGTCCCTCGGCGACATCGGCGCGGCCCGCACGCTCATCTCCTTCGGAGACGATTTCACCGAAGGCACGGGATCGGTCGAAGGCGGCAGGGGCCTCGCCCGCTCGAACGCTCTTGCCCCCGACGGGAGCAAGGGCCGTTTCGTCTACGTAGGCCCCCGGCTCTCGGCCACGGGCATGAACGCCGACGAGTGGGTACCGGTCCGGCCGGGCACCGAGGCGCTGCTCGCGCTGGGCATGGCGTCGGCCATCGCGACCGATCCCGAGGTGGCTGGGTCTTGGGCTCCGCTTCTCCGGCAGCACACTCCCGCGACGACGGCTGCGGCCACCGGCGTAGAGGAAGCCGACATCCGCGAGCTCGCGCACCGCTTCGCCTCGGAGGGGCCGAGCCTCGCGCTGGGACCGGGGGCGGGCGGTTCGCACCGACGCGCCACCCAGGCCCATGTGGCCGTGGCGCTCCTGAATCACGTCGCGGGCGCCGCAGGCGGCACGGTCAGGGTCGGCGCGGGTCCCAACCCCACGGGCAGCTACGGGGAAATGGCCGACGCGGTGGAGGCCATGGCCGCAGGTGCGGTAGACGTGGTGCTCGTGCACGGCATCAATCCCGTCTACGAAATGCCCCGAAGTTCCGGCTTCAGAGAGGCGTTCGAGCAGGTACCCTTCAAAGCGTCCTTCGCCCAAGCTCGAGACGAGACTTCCGCGCTCGCCGATCTGGTACTTCCCGACCGCCATTTCCTCGAGTCGTGGGGCGATACGAACCCGCGGGCGGGAATCAGGGCGCTCCAACAGCCGGTCATGCAGCCGGTCCCGCACTTCGACTCGAAACAGACCGGCGACGTCCTGCTCTCGGTCGCCGCGCATCTCGGTAGCGATCCGGGCGCGAGCACGTTTTTCGACTACCTGCGCGAGGCCTACCGAGCCGAAGCCGGTGAAGGCGACTTCGACGCCAGGTGGCGCGAGTACCTCCGTAGCGGCGTGGTCGAGATCGGTGCCGATCCCGATCCCGAGGATACGGCGGACTCCGCAGCGGCTCCCGCCCTGATGCCGATGGGCGCCGTCGACTTCACCCCGGCCCGGTTCGACGAGGGCGGCGATCTTACTCTGCTGGTACATCCGTCGCCGCGTCTGGGATCGGGCGAGCATGCCAACCAACCCTGGCTCCAGGAGCTGCCCGACCCGGCCTCGAAGATCACCTGGCACTCGTGGCTCGAGATCAATCCGCACACCGCCGAGGAGCGCGGACTCCGAGACGGCGACATCGTATCGGTCGCGTCGGCGCACGGGACAGTCGAAGTACCTGTGTGGCTTTATCCGGGCATCCGTGAAGACGCCGTGGCGCTCGCGCTCGGCGGCGGCCACACCGCCATGGGGCGCTGGGCCGACGGCAACGGCGTGAACGCCCTCGACCTACTCCCTTCGGACACGGACGAGCTCTCCGGGGCCTTCGCGGCGACGTCGGTCACGGTCACGGTCACGCCCACCGGCTCGCGGCGGGCTCTGGCCACGGTCTCCGGCTCCGACGACGACTTCGACCGTCCCATCGCCCCGGCCGTCGCCTTGGCCGATCTCGGCCACGCCGAAGAACACGAGGACGACCACCACGGCGAGCTCGACGAGCTTCAGGGGCTGGGCGGCTTCGTTCCGGTGCCCGCCGAAGACGGCGCGCCCACCGCGTTCCCGCTGGAGGGCTCCCGGCACGGACCTTACGAGAACTCGCACGAGAGCGAGCCGCGTTGGGCGATGGCGATCGACCTCGACAAGTGCACGGGTTGCAGCGCCTGCGTCACGGCCTGCCAGGCCGAGAACAACGTGCCTTGGGTCGGCGAGGAACAGCTTCTGGGTGGGCGCGAGATGAGCTGGATCCGGTTGGAGCGCTACTACAAGCAGGTGGACGCGACGCGGGCGGGTCCGCTCGACGTGCGCTTCCTGCCCATGCTCTGCCAGCACTGCGGCAACGCGCCCTGCGAGCCCGTCTGCCCGGTGTACGCGACCTATCACACCCCCGACGGCCTAAACGCTCAGATCTACAACCGTTGCGTGGGCACCCGCTACTGCGCCAACAACTGCCCTTACAAGGTGCGGGTCTTCAACTGGCTCCGCTACGCGGACGGCGTTCCCGAGCCTATGAACTGGCAGTGGAACCCCGACGTCACCGTGCGCGGCAACGGCGTCATGGAGAAGTGCTCCTTCTGCGTCCAGCGCATCCGTGAGGCCGAGAACCGGGCCGCGCTCGAAGAAGGGCGTCCGGTCAGGGACGGCGAAGTCGTGCCCGCCTGTCAGCAGAGCTGCGCGGCGGAGGCCATCGTGTTCGGCAACATCCGCGATCCCGAATCGCGGGTCGCGAGGGTCACCGACGACGAGCGCACGTATCGGGTTCTCGACGAGTTCATCAACACCCAACCTGCGGTGAGCTATCTGAAGAAGGTCACGCACCACGCGGCCTCCTCCGGGGCGGGTCACGCACCGTGAGCCTGAGTCGGCCGGGGTCGCGAGCCCGGGGAGCCCTTCCCCACCCCGACGTAAGGGGTCACGGCGAGGTCAATCGCGATGTCCTGAAGATGCTCTCCCGGCCCGGCAAGGGCTGGTGGAGGCTTTTTGCCATCGCCGCGACCGGGGTCCTGGTCTTCCTCGGCTCGTGGGGATATCAGATATACGAGGGGATCGGCGTTTCGGGGCTGAACTCGCCGGTGGGCTGGGGCGTGTACATCACGACCTTCGTCTTCTGGGTGGGTATCGCCCACTCGGGTACTCTCATCTCGGCGATCCTCTTCCTATTCCGCGCCCCGTGGCGTCAGTCCATCTACCGCGCGGCGGAGGCGATGACGGTCTTCGCGGTCATGACGGCAGGTCTCTTCCCGCTCATCCACGTGGGGCGGGTCTGGCACGCCTATTGGCTGATCCCGTATCCGAACTCGCGCTTCCTGTGGCCCAACTTCAAGTCGCCCCTGGTCTGGGACGTCTTCGCGGTCACGACGTACTTCACCGTTTCGGCGGTCTTCTTCTTCCTGGGTACCATCCCCGACCTTGCCGCCGCGAGAGACAAGGCGCGCGGTCTGCGCAGGAGGTTCTACCGGGTCATCTCGCTGGGCTGGCAGGGCACCGACCGGCAGTGGCACCACTTCGGCAAGGCCTACATCTTCCTGGCCGCTCTCGCGACGCCGCTGGTGCTTTCGGTCCACTCCGTGGTCTCGTGGGATTTCGCCATGTCGATCGTCCCGGGCTGGCATGCGACCATCTTCGCGCCCTACTTCGTGGCCGGCGCCATCTTCTCCGGCGTGGCCATGGTCATCACGCTGGTGGTTCCGCTGCGCAAGGTCTTCGGGCTCGAGGCCTACCTGACGGTCCGCCACTTCGACATGATGGCGCGGCTCTGCCTGCTCACCTCTCTCATCGTGCTCTACGCCTACCTCTCGGAGTTCTTCATGGCGTGGTACAGCGGAGAGGAGATCGAGCGCACCGCGTTCTGGAACCGCCTATTCGGCGATTACTGGTGGGCTTCGTGGACCATGCTCACCTGCAACGGACTCGTCCCGATCATGCTTTGGTTCAGGCGGGTTCGCCACTCGATACCGGCGCTCTTCGTGATCTCGATCTTCATCAACATCGGGATGTGGTTCGAGCGCTACGTCATCGTGGTCACCTCGCTGCACCACGAGTACGAGCCCTTCGCGTGGGGCATCTACCAACCCTCGATCGTGGAGATCGGGATCCTGCTTGGCTCGTTCTGCTGGTTCGGGTTCTGGTTCCTGCTCTTCACCCGTCTGCTACCGCCGGTGGCCATCCAGGAGCTGAAGGAGGTCATTCCGCCCGCCTTCAAGGGGAGGAGATCGTCTCCCGTAGGCTCCGGAGCCGTCGCGGCGCCCGGCGTGGCCTCACCCGCGGGCAAGGAGGTGACCCTGTGAGCGCGCGACGAGCACTGCTTGCCTCCTACGAATACCTCGACTCGACCGTCAACGCCATCCGACGTCTGCGCAAGGCCAAGTTCGCGGTGAAGGCGTACAGCCCCTATCCCGAGCATCACATCGAGGACGCACTCGGCTACGGGCAGAGTCCCGTGCGGGTGTGGACCCTGGTAGGAGCGCTCACCGGCACCGCCGCCGGCTTCGGCATCTCGATCTTCACCTCCGTCGACTGGCCGCTCGTGGTGGGCGGGAAGCCGATCGTGTCGATCCCGGCGTTCGTAGTGATCGGCTTCGAGCTCACCGTGCTCTTCGGAGCTCTCTCCACCGTCATCGGTCTCTTCGTGCTCTCGCGGATGCCGAACCTGCGGCCCCCGGTCATCTACGACCCCGAGTTCACCGCCGGACGCTACGGCGTCTACGTGGAGGCGCCGCCAGGGCGTTTCGAGGAGGCGCGCCGCATTTTGGAGGACGAAGAGCCGGCGGAGCTGAGGGAGGGCGAAGATGCCGCTGAAGGGGAGGCCGACCATGACTAGGGCCGCCGGAGCATGGAGGATGCTGGTAGTAGCCGGGCTCGCGCTCGTCGCGGCGTCCGGCTGCAAGCCGCTCGACGACGCCATGGTGGCGGTCTTCGGTCGGAGCATGCGCGACCAGCGCTCCTTCGATCCTTACGAGAACACTCGGGGAGTCCCCGACAATTCGGTGGCTTTCGCCTCCGGCAACTACCCCGTCGCTCCCGGCGACGTGAACCTGGGCCAGGCCGAAGGCGCCGACGTTCCGCCATTCACGCAGCTCGACCTGGGCGTGCCCGGAGTGGGCGGCGAGGCGATCCAGGGGCTCGTGAACCCGATCGACCCCGACGACCCGGACGACCTGGCGCGGGGCGAGGAAATTTACCTGCGCTTCTGCGTCGTGTGCCACGGTCCGGACGGGGTGGGCGCGAACGCCTACATCGCCGACAAGCACCTCGTGCTGCCCGCCTACAACATCTCGGGATCCGGCGTCGCCGGCTACAGCGACCAGTACATTTACGCCATCGTGAGGGTGGGACGAGCGGGGATGCCGGAATACGGTAGCAGGATCACCCATTTCGATCGCTGGCGCGTGGTGAACTACGTGCGCAGGCTCCAGCGCGAGGCCGGAAATCTTCCGGAGCCCGGGGACCAGGGCGAGGCAGGCAACTGATGGCGCACCATCAAGTTCCCGACAGCATCGAGCGACGTTACCTGGAGCCGTCGGCTCGGGGTCGCACGGCGGTAGCGGGGCTAGTGGTCGTGGGGCTGGTCGCTCTGGTCTATCGTCTGATCGAGGATCCCCGAGGGGCGTGGATCTCGTACGTGAGCAACTGGCTCTTCTTCACCAGCGTCGCCATGGGCTCGGTCTTGCTGGCGGTGGTGACCTGGGTGGTCAAGGCGAAGTGGAACTGGCCGATGCGCCGGATCTCGCAGGCGGCGGTCGCCTTCCTGCCCATATCGTTTCTCCTGCTTGTGCCCATGCTGCTCTTCCTCGGGGAGAACTACTTCCCTTGGATCGCGATGATGGCCGACGATCACATCGTCCAGAACAAGGCGGCCTACCTGAACCGGCCATTCCTGGTCGCGCGCAACGCGGTCGGCGCTCTCCTCCTCTTCGGCATGGCCGTCTATTTCGTCTGGCACGCGGTCCGACCCGACCTGGGGTCCGACACCGATCCAAGCGAGGGAAGCGGCAGGGAGGCCGCCCGGCGGAGCTTCTGGCGGCGGGAGCTCACCAGAGGCTGGATGGGGCAGGCCGAGGAAGAGGCGGTGTCGTACAGGCGCATGACCGTGCTCGGACCCGCCATCATCCTGGTCTACGCCGTGGTGATGAGCATCTTCTCCTACGACTGGGCGATGTCCTTGGAGCCCCACTGGTTCAGCACCATGTTCGGGCCGTGGTTCTTCATGGGAGCCTTCTGGACAGGCGTGGCGTCCACCGCGCTGTGGAGTCTCCATCTGCGCACCAGGGACCCTTATCTCAGTCGTGAGATCGGGCTCCAGCAGCGCCACGACATCGGCAAGCTCGCCTTTGCCTTCTGCGTCTTCTGGACCTACCTCTTCTTCAGCCAGTACCTGGTGATCTGGTACGCCAAACTTCCGTGGGAGCAGGCTTGGATCGTGCGCCGATCCTATCCCGAGTCCTGGGGTCCGTTCTCGCTCGCCGTGCTCGCCTGCTGCTTCCTGATCCCGTTCGTCGGACTGATCGGACGGAAGTCGAAGCGGGTGCCGGGCCTGCTGGCGTTCTTCTGCGTGGTGGCTCTGGTTGGCATCTGGCTGGAGCGCTACGGGCTCGTCGCTCCGTCGCTCTGGCACGAAGGCGACCCGATCTTCACCATCTGGCATCCGGCCATCGGATGTCTCTTCCTGGGTCTCTATCTGTGGGCGGTGAGGTGGTTCCTGCGCACCTTCCCCGCGGTTCAGCTCTGGCAGCCGCAGCCCGATCCCGAGCCGCTCGAGGCCGAGCTGCACGCTCCTGCGCCGGCGGGGGCCGAGGGGTGAAGGCCATGACGATGTCGGGAGCCGGAAAGGACTTGCGGCCCGTGTGCCTGGCGGAAGGCAAGACTGCGATGCGCCGCTGCCCGGTGGCCTGACGCGGAGCCGAACCTTACCCTGCGGTTTCCGTCAGAATCTCGACCACCTTCCTCTGCAGCGGACCGATGTCGGGATAACGCCCGTCGGCGCCCACCCCCGCATGCTGCCGGTTGGTCAGGAGCACGATCACCATCCGGCGAGCGGGCACGGCCAAAACCAGAGTGCCGGTGAATCCGGTGTGCCCGAAGCTGGCGGGCGGGGCGTAGTCCGGGAGTTGCCAGCCCAGCGCCTGCCCTTCGCCGGTGTCTTCGAGGAACTCGCGCACGGTCTCCGAGCCGAAGAACCGCCGGTCGCGGTAGCGCCCTGCTGTCAGCATGAGGCCTACGAGTGTCGCGAGCTCGCCGGCGGTGGAGAAGAGTCCGGCGTGTCCGGCGACGCCGCCGAAAGCGTGGAAACCGTTGCCGTCGTTGACTTCGCCCACGAGGGTGTATTCCCTCCACCCGTTCCAGGCCAGCGGATCGAGATCGATCCGGTATCCGAAGGCCGCGTCGTGCACCATGCGCCGCTCGAAGGGATTGCCGCGGGAGGTTGCGGCGAAGACGGGGAGCGAACGTGCCGTCTCGGCGGATGGCGGCCGATCGTCGGCCGGTGACGGTCGGATGCGGGTGTCGTTCGGCTGTGAAGCGGACCCCCGGTCGAGCGGCCGGAAGCCGGTGGCCCGGAGTCCGAGCGGGCGGTATAGCTCCTCGAAGGCGAATCGGTCGAGGGGCTTGCCGCTAACCGTCTCGACCAGCCTGCCGAGCAGCATGAAGCCGAGGTCGGAGTAGCGGCGCTCCGCTCCCGGGATTCCGACGAGCGGGTGACGATGCACGAAGGCGTAGGCGGCGTCGGGGTCTTCGGCGTGGTAGTAGACCGGCCACCAGGGCGCGAGCCCGGAGCGGTGGGTGAGCAGGTGTCGAGCGGTGATCCGCTCCCTGCCCCCGCCGGTGAAGTCGGGCAGGTGGTCGGCGACCGGGGCGTCGAGATCGACCAGCCCCCGATCCACAAGAGCCATCGTGCTCATCGTGGTGGCCGCGACCTTGGTGATCGAGGCGAGGTCGAAGATCGTCCCGGCGGTCATGGGCACCGGTTCGTCCAACCTGCCGCCGTCGAAACGGAACGCGCTGGCGTGGCCGAGGGCAGACGACATTTCCAAGGGAAGCCGCTCGCGCCGCGACCACGGTCCCGGGGGGTCGGGATGATGTCGAGCCAGCAGCACCGCGCCCGCCAGTTCCCCCCGCTCGATCCACGCCGCCACCTCGCGTTCGGCCGCCCGGAATCGGTCAAGTCGTTCGGATTCGAGCGTATCGGACGAACATCCCTGGCCGGCAAGGGTCGCGACCGACAGGACTCCGACGATCGTGGCGATCATCTTCCCGGCTCCACGCGCGGCCGGCATCCGGGGAACCGAAGCTCTCACGACCCGGCGGCCCGTGCGGCGAGATTCTCGCGAGCACTTAGCGCAAGCGTCCAGCGCGGAGGCGGCGTCGCGCTGCCGCAGCAGGCTTCGTCCACGGGTTGCTAAACGCTCCCCAGCACGTCCAGAACCTCGTCGTGGAGGAGGCCGTTCGAGCTGACTCCCGAGTCACCGCGGATGGTGGCTTCTCCTTCGAGCGTGGTGAAGCGCCCGCCTGCCTCGGTCAGAATGGGCAGCAGGGGAGCGGCGTCCCAGAGATGGAGGCGCGGATCGACCTGAACATCGGCCCTGCCGGTCGCAACCAGCGCGTGGCCGTAGGCGTCGCCCCAGGTGCGGGCGAGCCCGCAGCGCGTTCTGAGTTCGGTCCAGCCCACTGCGGCTCGGCCTGCGGCGTTCGCTTTTTCGTCCGTGGTGCAAACGACCGCTTCGGCGAGTTCGGCCACTTCGGAGACCCGACACGGCTTCCCGTTCAAGGTGCAGCCCAGTCCGCGGCCTGCGGCCACGGTCTCGCCGAGCGCCGGAAAGTGGGCTATTCCGACGACGGCTTCGCCTTCCATTTCGATTCCGATCAGCACTCCGTAGAGCGGAACGCCGCGCATGAACGAGAGGGTGCCGTCGATGGGGTCGAGTATCCAGCGAACCTCCGCCCCCGGGTCGGATTCTCCGAACTCCTCGCCCAAAATTCCGTGCGCCGGGTAGCGAGAGGAGATGCCGCGTCGGAGAAGCCGCTCCGCAGCGCGGTCCACTTCGGTGACGGGCGATCCGTCCGACTTGTTCTCGAAGTCGAGCGCGAGGCCGAAGTGAAGGAGCGTAAGCCGCCCGGCCTCCTTGGACAGCTCTTCGGCGACCTCGAGCAACTCGCCCACGAGCCGAATCCCGGCATTCGTCATGGACTAGGACTCTCGATACCGTCGGCGTGACTCGCGCCCGGCCGACTCCCGTCGACCCGCCGGTTCACGACGTGACGGACCTCGTGTCCGATGGCCGCCAGGAGTCGCGCTTCGCGGAGATCCGGTCGTGCCCGTCCGATTACGGTGCGGAGGGTGCGCATGATCGCGCTCGGTCTTCTCGCCTTGAAGAAGTCGATGCTCGCCAGTCCTTGTTCGAGCGCCGCGTATGTCGCCTCCATCTCCTCGTGGGTCGGGGGTCTTTCGGCTCTCCTGCCCTCGACGAGCGGGGGTCTGGGTGCGCGAGCGGCCAGGAACACTTCGTAAAGCAGAAGCAGCACCGCCTGTGCCAGGTTGAGCGACGGGCGCTCCGGGCTTGTGGGGACGACCACGGTCGCGTGGCAGAGATCGAGATCCTGGTTGGTGAGCCCGCGGTCTTCCCTTCCGAACACGATCGCGACCCGGGCTCCAGCGTCGTGCCCCCCGCCATGAACGTCCGGTTCCAGCGCTTTCACCAAGCGGTGCGCGGCAGCTCGCGGGCGCAGGTAGTTGCGACCTTCGGTCCGGGGTCGCGCGGTCGATCCCAGCACCCAGACGCAATCGGCCAGAGCTTCCGCAAGGCTCGAGTGCATCGTGGCGGCGGCGACCAGAGTTTCGCTCCTGTGCGCGATCCCCTCGACGCGATGCGGGTCGAAGGAGTCCGGCTCGACCAATCTGAGGGAGCCGACTCCGAAGTTCATCATCGCCCGAACCACACCCGCGATGTTGACGAGGCGCTTCGGATGATCGAGCACCACGACGAGGTTGTCCAACGCGGCCGGTTCTCGGCGCGTCACTTTCGTCGGCGTGTCACTTCGGTCCGTGTTCGACCTCCGTGATCTCGGGCTCGGCGTCGTCCTGCGGTGCGGTGAGCGCCCCCTTGAAGTTGCGGATTCCCGTACCCAGACCCCGGGCGAGCAAGGGTAGCTTCTTCGCGCCGAAGAACAGTATGAGGATGGCGAGGACGATCCCGATCTCCAGGGGACCGAAGGTGATCGCCAGGTGCGGTTCCAGAACGTCGCCTCCGGACATCGGGCCTCCGGGCGTCGTGCTCCCGGGCATCGGGCCGCTCATCCGAGAATCGCTCTGGCTATGGTCTGCTTCTGCATATTCGACGTTCCTTCGTAGATGGTGCCGATCTTGGCATCCCGATAGAGCTTTTCGACCGGATATTCCTTGGAGAACCCGTAACCTCCGTGAAGGTCCACGCAGATGGACGCCACGCTCTGGGCAACCTCGGACGATTTCAATTTGGCCATCGCGCTCTCGATGCGATAGGGTCGCCCCGAATCCTTGAGCCGGGCCGCGTTATAGACGAGAAGGCGCGCCGCCTCTATCTCCGTAGCCATCTCGGCCACCTGGAACTGCACGGCCTGGAAGTCGGCTACCGGGCGTCCGAACTGCTCCCGTTCCTTGACGTAGCGCCCGGTGTGATCGAGCGCGCCCTGCGCCAGACCGACCATCTGAGCTCCGATCCCGATCCGCCCTTCGTTGAGAGTCTCGATGGCGACCTGGTAGCCTCGACCGACCTCTCCGAGCACTCTTGCTCCCGATACCCGAACATCCTCGATAACGAGCTCGGTGGTCGAAGACGCCCGGATGCCGAGCTTGTCCTCGTGCTTGCCCACCGTGACCCCGGATGCATCGCGCTCGACGAGGAACGCGGTGATGCCCTTGTAGCCGGCCCCCGGATCCACCGTGGCGAAAACGATGAAGAAGGACGCCTCTCCACCGTTGGTGATCCACATCTTGCGCCCGTTCAGCACCCAGTCGCCACCGTCCTTAACGGCGCGGCAGCGCAGCGCGAAGGCGTCGGAGCCGCTTCCGGCCTCAGAGAGCGAATAGGCTCCTACGGTGTCAGCGGCCAGTCGCGGCAACAACCAGGCGCATTGCTCCTCGCTCCCCCAGCGCATGATCGCGCTCGCGACCAGCGTGTTCTGGACATCCACGAAGACCCCGACCGACGGATCCACGCGCGAAAGCTCCTCGACCACGAGGACCGTGGTGAAGAAGCTCGCTCCCGCACCTCCCATCTCCACCGGAATCTCGACACCCATCAGCCCCATCCCGAACAATTGCTCGATAACGTCGGGCGGTATCCTGCCCGCTCGTTCCATCTCGTCGACGCGAGGCGCGATCTCGGTCTCGACGAAACCTCGAACGGCGTCGCGGAACATGGTCTCCTCCTCGTTCAGGAGAGTGAGGCCGGGATTGACGATGGCGGTGTCCACGGTCGGCAAGTGTCTTCGAGGCGGATGAGGGGAGGGGAAGGGGCGCGGCAGCGGGCGTCGGCACGCACCAGGAGTGCGCGACGCCAACATCTACCCCGATCTGCGGCTGCGAGTTCGGAAGCCGCTGCCCCGAACCTCTAACGTTTTACGTGGGTGGGCTGTCTAATGGACGACACGCTCCGGGGGCTTCGGAAGACGCTTCCGGGATTCTCGATCCGCCTTTCGGACGAAAAAGCATGAAAGTACCGGCCTTCTCTTCAGTTCTTACGGCAATCGCCGTCGCGGCTCTCGGCGTCTCCCCCGCGGTCGCTCAGACATCGGGTGAGATCACTTACACGCACACCGTCAAGCTGGAGTTCGATCTTCCTCCCGAGATGGCGGCGTTCAGGGACAGGATGCCCGAGTCGCGGGAACGGACGATGCTCGTGCGCTTCACCGGCGAAGCGTCGAACACGACCTTGGAACGCGGCCGAGGGCGCGGCGGTCCCGCCGCAGGCAGGGTGGAGTTTCGCCGCAGAGGCGGAGGAGGAGATATCGTCGTCCGCGGAAGCGACCGCAGGGTCAACATCGAACTCGGCGCCCTCGAGGCGATGCGCGGGGGCGGTCCGGCAGGAGGAGGGGCGGCCAACATGGGCGTGGTGTTGAACACCTTCCGGAGCTTCGAGACCGGCGAGATTATCGAGACCCGCGACCTGCTCGGGCGTAAGTTCCGGATTCCCGCCGAAGCTGCGGACATCGACTGGCGCATGACCGCCGAGCAGGCGATACACGAGGGGCACATGGTGATAAAGGCGACGGCCGATGTCGACGGCTCCGTCGTCGAGGCCTGGTTCACCCCCGAGATTCCCGTCCAAGGCGGGCCTGGGGCTTACGGGGGGCTCCCGGGCATGATCCTCGTCCTCAACATCGATGAAGGGCGCGAGCAGTACTTCGCGACCGAGATCAAGCTGGGCGAGGTGGCTGAAGGATCGGTAACGCCACCTGAGGACGGCGAAGAGATGTCGCTGGAGGATTTCACGAAGATCGCTGAAGAGAAAGCCGAAGAACTAAGGAGCACAAGGCGTCGGGGGCGTGGATAGGATGAACTGCTTGAAGACGATGTGGACAGACGTGCGGAAGATCGGGGCGGGATGCGCCAGAGCGGGATCGAGTGTCGGGCTCGTCCTAGCGCTCGCCGGGTCGGCGCTCCTCGGCGGTCCGGTGGCGGACTCGCTGGCCGCGCAGGAGTACCAGGTCCGCGGTGTGGTGGCCGACTCCTTAGGCGGAGGGGTCGAGAACGCGATGGTGGTCGCGCTGACGCGGCCGGATTCGGTGCTCGCGCGCTACAGCCTCACCAGCGCGGAGGGCAACTTCATCGTGAGCGGGCTCGGGCCCGGAGAGTACATCCTCCAGGTCACAATGATCGGATATGCGCCTTTCCGACGGGATTTCGCCATCATCGACTCGGATCTCGACGCCGGGGAGGTCAACCTCGTGGTAACCGCCCTGGAGCTGGACGAACTCGTGGTGAGCGTGGAGCACGTTCCCTTCGTCAACACCCGCGACACGCTTTCCTACAATCCGATGGCCTTCCAGACGCCGCCCAACTCCACGGTGGAGGACCTCCTTCGCAGACTTCCGGGAATCGAAGTGGACGACGACGGCTCGATCACGGCCCAAGGAGAGGACGTGGAGCAGGTCCTCGTGGACGGCAAGGAGTTCTTCGGCGGCGACCCGACGGTCGCCACCCGCAACCTCCCCGCCGACGCGATCAAGCAAGTCGACGTCTACGACAAGCAGTCCGACATGGCCGAGTTCACGGGGATCGCGGACGGCGACGACGAGCGCACCATAGACCTCAAGCTCCGGGAAGAGGCGAAGGTGGGCCACTTCGGAAACGCCGGCGGAGCCCTCGGCAACGGCATGGGAGGCGTTCCGGCCCTCGTCGACTTCCCCGAGGTCACTACCGGACCTTCGGGCGAGGGAGCCCGGTACAGCGGTTCGCTCAACCTCAACCGCTTTTCTCCGGAAACCCAGGTGACGTTGATCGCGGCAGGCAACAACGTCGGCCGGGCCGGGGTGGTTTCCGTCGGCGCCCGGGGTGGGGCCTTCAGCTCCGGTTCCGGTATCGGCGGAGGCGGCGGCGGATTCACGGAGAGCCTGAACCTGGGACTGAACGGCAGTCGTGACTTCGGGGAGGACAACTGGCTCAGGGGGAGCTACTTCTTCAACAACGCCGAGAACCTGAGCGACCAGGCCCTGCAGCGGAGCGGCCTCATCGGCCCGACCGCCGGCACGTTCTCGGACGAGACGAGCCGACGCGCCAG
This sequence comes from Gemmatimonadota bacterium, assembly GCA_021295815.1. Taxonomy (NCBI): domain Bacteria; kingdom Pseudomonadati; phylum Gemmatimonadota; species Gemmatimonadota bacterium. Next base: position 45,878 of record JAGWBQ010000010.1, read on the forward strand.
CGACAACCTCAACCACAGGCTGAACCTCAACGCGCAGGTGTCGTTCTCGGAGGGTCACGATCTCCGTCTGCGAATGAACGGCGGCCTTCGGTCCAATTTCTCGTCGATGCAGTCCGCCGAGGTGACGCGTTCGCTGGTGGGGGATCTCATCAACTCGGCGATCACGGACAACAATTCCGATTCCGACGAGCTGAACGGGAGCGGCACGCTGACCTGGCGCAAGCGGCTGCGGGAGAACGGACAGAGCCTGATAGCGGAGGTGCGCAGCAGCTTCGAGGAGACCGACGACTCCACCGACCTCGTCTCGACCCTGACCGGCGTCGATCGCGCCGGTGACGGGATACGGGAGATCAATCAGTTCCAGTCGCTCGACGGGCAGACCTGGAGCAATTCGGTTCGTCTCTCTCTGACCCAGCCCCTCACCGAAGGCAACACGCTAGAACTCTTCGCTCGTCGCAACGCGACCCTGGAAGATCGCGACAATCGGGTGAGCGATCTTCTGAACGGATCCTACGTACTCAACCCGCAGCAGAGCTCCGGCTTCGAGCGTGCCTACTCATACCTGCGCGGCGGGGCCCGTTTCAGCCACAGCAACGAAAGCTCTTGGGCCACGCTCGGCCTGCAGGTCCAGCGCTCGAATCTCGACGGCACTGTCGTCGGCAGGGACGAGAGCATCGAGAACGGATACACCCACCTGATCTCCAATCTGGAGTACAAGAGCCAGCCCAAGGACGGGCACACCGTCACCCTCAGCTACGGCGGATCGACGCGGGAGCCTTCCCTCAACCAGCTCCAACCCTACTCGAACAACACCAACCCGCTCAACGTCTACGTCGGTAACCCGGACCTGCAACCCGAATACAGACACCGGATCAGGGCGGACTATCGCTTTTTCGACCAGTTCAGCTTCCTGAACATCTTCACCTACACCGGATTTACGTACACGCACAACGACATTTCCACCGCGCGCACCTTCGACGAGCGCGGTTTCCAGACTCGGACGCCCATAAATCTGGGGTCGTCCTGGAATACGAACGTCGGGGTCAACTTCGGTACCCCGGTGCGCAGGCTGGGACTCGACTTGGACCTCGACTATCGCTTCGATTGGGCGGAGTCGAGCGAGCGGATCAACCTGCTTGCCAACGACAACCGGGTGATGGGCAACAGCGTCGAGATCGGGATCGACAACCGCTCCAAGGACCGGATCGACATCAGGGCGTCTGCGGAATTCAACTTCAACGACGTGCGCTACTCCCTGAACGAGGAGCTCAACCGCACCTACATGAACAGCAGCTACTCGACCACGGGCACCCTGTACTTCGGGGACGGATGGGAGCTGGAGTCGGCGGCGCGCTACCAGGTGTACGACCAGGACGTGCTCGGCGAGGGAGCGGAGATCCAGGTCGAGAACGCGGTTTTCTGGAACGCCGAGCTCTCAAAGCGTCTGATGAACGACCGCGTGTCGCTGGTGCTGGGGGTGTCCGACATTCTCGACCAGAACCAAGGCATCGACATCGCGAACACCGCCAACTACATCCAGGAGAGCCGCTCGACCTCCCTCGGGCGTCTGATCATGCTCCGCCTCGACTACCGGCTGGGCACGAATCTCATGCGCATGGGGAGAGGACGGAGGTAGCGGGGGGGATAGACACGCTCGGCCCCGCAGTGTTGATGAATCGCGTCATGGATGCGGGGCCGCCTACTAACCTCCTACCCTCGCCTTCCAACGAGCCGGGCGCCGAATACCGCGCCGACGACGCCCAGCACGGGATTGACGAAAGCCATCCACATGGGCTGCCGTGCCGTCGTCATGGCGGCCGCCATGTCCACGTCTACGGGACGCGGTCCCGGTGCGGTGCCGGGTTCGGTCATCTGGAGGAACGCAGAGAGGATCCCGGTCAGGATCACGATGCCCACCAGTATCCAAAGTCCCGCCGGCCCGTCCGAGATCTTCGCGCAGGTCGCGCCGCCCGCCACAGCCGCCGCCAGCCCGACCGCGATCGACCCCACGATCCAGCCCGATGAAACATCCCAGGCTTCCGGCTGAAAGGCTCCGTCCGGGCCGAGGATCGTCCATAGGGCGGACATGAGACCGAACACGAGCGCGGTCATGGCGATCCAACCGACCACGGCTGCTCCGATATTTCGTGCAGAGGGCATTGTAGAGTTCTCCCAAAGTGAGATTGCGAATCGATCCGCGTACCGAGACCCTAATACTACCTTGGGAGGTGCGCCCCCGGCAAGCGGCGGCGACGCTCGACCCTAGGACCGGAGCGGTGTTGCGGGATCGGGTCATGGGTGCGGGGCCGCTTCACCCAGCATCGGTAGACTCCATGGGATTCCGGCCTGTTCACAGCGGTCGCCCGACCGACCCCAGCTTTTCGAAGTCGGAATCGGCGGACTCGAGTTCGGCGTCGTGCTGGAGAGCGCATGCGGCAATCAAGACATCAGTAGCCGGAACCGTCACCCCTCGGGTCCGAGCCTGCGCTGCCAACCCGAACGCCGTGGTCCACACGTCGGCGTCGATCGGTGCCTCCGGCAGCACTCGAGCGAACTCTCGCAACACCTTTCGCTCTCGGGCACCCCGGGCGCCGTTCCAGAGTTCGAGCTGCACAATGGGGCACCAACAGGCTTCCCCGCTCTTGAGTGCCGCCTGTACGCGAGCACGGACGGCGGTGTCGCCATTCGGGCGAAGCAGGTGAATCCAGGACGACGTGTCCACGAGTATCAATCGTTCATCCCCGCCGCCTAGCTGCCTGAAGTTCTTCGGGAGTGATCAGGTCGGGGCAGGTTCCTGCGTACCTGGCGAGTTCCGCCATTCGCATGCGCTGGTTGAAATACACGATTGCGCCGACGACCGCTTCCCGCTTCGTCTTCGCTTTGGTGAAGCGAATCGCATCCGCCAATTCCTGATCGGGAATATCTACGGTGGTCTTCATGGTTACAGAATAATAGGAATGAGAATATCACGCAACGATCAGAATATTCCGCCGAGGGGATACGACACGGGGGTTCGACGGGGCCGGCCCTTATGGGGTACCCGCATGCTTGCCGGTCGGCGACGTGGTATTCACTGTCTGGCCGGACACTGAATGGGAGCTCACCCTGGCCGCTCCTTTCGCCGCCCCGAACCGCGTCCGCTCGGCTTCGAGGGCTACCGGTAGCTTTCTACCCGCGTCAACCCTCCGCCAGTCCGATTCTCCAGATCCGTCCGACCTTGGAGTCGCTCACGTACACCGCTCCGTCGGGCCCGACCGCCACGCCCGTCGGGCGGTAGGCGGCCTGCGCCGGCGAGGTGACCTGGCCGCCGGAGAAGCCGTCGGCGAAGACCTCCCAGTCTCCGGTCGGGCTTCCGTTCCGGAATGGAACCCAGACCACGCTGTAGCCGCCCTGGACGGGAGATCGGTTCCAGGAACCGTGGAAGGCTACGAAGGCGCCGTCACGGTATTCCTCCGGCAAGGGCTCTCCGACCGAAAACGCCATTGCGTTCGGCGCCCAGTGAGCCGGTAGCCCGAGCTCCGGGGAATCGACGTCCGCGCAACGCCCCTGGGCGGATCCGTCGCCGCCGTACTCCGGCGCCAGAATCTTCCGGTTCGCGCCGGGGTCGTGGTAGCAGTAGGGCCAGCCGAAATCCGCGCCTTCCGTGAGGTGGACGAACTCCTCGGACGGATTCTCGGATCCCTCTTGGGAGCTGTAGAACTGGGGCCAGAGCTCACGCAACTGATCCCGACCATGGACCACCGAGTAGAGCTCGTGCGTCGTCGGGTGGACGGCGAGCGCGGCCGCGTTGCGAACCCCGGTGGCGAACCGGACGCCGTCGGACTGCCCCTGCCCTGTGAGGTCAGTCCTGAAACGCCAGACGCCCGCGCGGCGTTCCAGTGCGTCGCAGGGGTCCTTGCCGGCCACGCCGGGAGTGCGCGGCGGGTCCTGGCAGGCGTTCCCCGGAGAGCCGATGCCGACGAAGATCCAACCGTCGGGGTGGAGCGCGACGCTCTTGTGGCGGTGGTTGCGGTTGGCGGGGAGGCCGGAGACCACCACCTGCGGCGTCCCGACGGGGGTGAGCGAACCGGAAGCGAGCGCGTAGCGGAGCACGGAGGACTCGGTGGCGAGATAGAGCGTCTCCGCACCCAGCGCGATCCCGCTTCCACCGTTGTCGCCCCAGCGTTCGGTCAGATCGGCGCGACCGTCGCCGTCGGTGTCGCGGAGGGCCACGACCCCGCCTCGGCTGCTCGAATTCCTGATCGCGACGAAGACGTCGCCGTTGGCCGCGACCGCGAGTTGCCTGGCCGCGCCCACGCCAGTGTGGAAGACGCGGGCGCAGAATCCGTCCGGGACGTTTATGGAGCGATCGCAGAGCGAGGTGGGCGGAGGTTCGGTCGTCACCTCCGGGGCGTGGGTGTCGCCTCCGCACGCGGCCAGCGCGAGCGCGGCCGCGGCTGCGAGGGACAAGCGGTTTGGTCTGAGCATCGGGAATCGTCGGCGAGGAAACGGTCACCACAGCGTTGGTATACGCCGGAGGCTGGAGAGTATTCCAAGGGCGGGCGGCTAACCCGTCGCGTTCGTCAGCGACTTTGCCCCGCCTGCCGTAGCTCCGGCGGCGCAGCGAGGACCTGCGCCGCCGGAGTACACCTCGCCGTTACGAGGGACGCCGACGCTCCCGAACAACGATGTCGGTTTCGGTCGGGTCGGTGCCGGCCCCCAGAGCCGGGTCATTCTCGTGCTCAGACCGTTGGGACTCCGAGGTCAGTGACGGAAACATCCCCGGACAGGCCTCGCCGCTTATCCGCCGAATCGGGTGCAGTTTGACCAGGCCTGAGGTGTAGAGCACCGTCCGAGTCGGCCGGCCGTTCCGGACGGTATCCTCATAGTCCTTGTACAAGACCAAGGCGCTGTCCTCCACGATGCCTCCGAATGAGATGGTGGGATTCGGGTCGTTTATCCGTATCACCGCGTAGCAACCGCTCCGGGGGTCGATCACCGCGCCCGCGACTTCGAGGACAATTCCCCTGACCAGCACCAGGTTGCCGTGTCCGTCTCCTGCCAGGCGCAGTTTCCGATTCCACGGGACCCGGCCTTCGGCGAACTCGGACGGGGGAAGAATCTTTCCCTCCCCACCGTTCAGGCTGTAGCTGAACACCGTGTCCGCGGCATCCTCGAAGGCGGCCACGGTGTAGGCCGACTCGCCAATGCAGAACATCGAGGTAGGCCGACTGGTAACCTTAGCTACGATTTCCTGCACGGTCCCGTGGAAGGGGAGCGCCTCTCCCTGAACGACGCCGGCGCCAAGAATCTTGTCCCCCGAGCGACCCTTTCTGACCACTCCGCCCCACGACGGGACGGCAGGTGAACCGCCGAGGTCGCACACTGCGGAACCGCCACCCGGAACCACCGGCCGCCAAAAATCTTCGACGACCTGGCCCAGTGAGTCGAGGTGCAGAACCCGGCCGTCACCGAGGACGTACAGTCCTCCGGCGGATGCCTGCGACACCGCCCTGACCGTGCTGGGGAGTTCGCGCGGACCCTCGCCCTTCGGTATCCGTACCAGACGATCCGGTTCACCGGTAAGAAGCGAGAAACCCATGACGTCGTCCGGGTGCTCCAGGTCGACCGCGTACAGGAGGTCGCGTTCGTGGTCGACGAGGAAGCGCCCGCCGGGGAGAATGGCCCTCCACTCGTCGTTGATCACGTCCCTGCCGGAGCCGAGGTCGATCTCGAGAATCTGCTGGGCGAAGGCGGTCTCCCCGCCGGCAAGCACAGCGATGGCTCCCAAGACGGTTCTGGTCAGCAGGGTCATCAGGTCACTTGGACGACGGGGTAGGCAATCCAACCACAGTAACCGTAGTCGCATACGAGCACCTGAAATGACAACGAGGGGCCGATCGTGAAGGGCCCGATGGTGATCCCGACCGAGACGACAGTGACCAAGTGTTGATCCTGTAGATAGCACGTGTGCTCGTAATCCATCCCTTCACCACTCATGGCGGCCAGATCAAACCACATCCAGAAGTCGACATTTGCCAGACTCTTCTCTTCCTCGCATACCCCCAAGCTGGAGGCCAGAGCAGCGCTTCCGGTTGTCGTTGCCTTGAAAGCGTGGGGCGCGGCACCGGCAGACTCTGTGTCAGAAACCTCAACGTCGTCACGGGCATCAATGTCACGGACATCGGCGCACACCGCAGGAGCCACATCCACGACGGCCACCGCAGTTCCGCGAGCGGGAGCAATCCCGCCGGGCAGCAAGCCCAGCGTCGCATCAGAGACCGGTGGGATGGCCTCGTCGACCGCGAGCGGAGGATCGGTGAACCGGGCGGTGACCCGGTGGTCCTGCACGGCTGCGGAGAAGGCATCGGCGGGAGCGCCGATGAGCGGGAGGAGGGCGATCACGGCGAGCATGATCGGACGGATGAGCCAGCCGGTCAGCTCATTTGCGGGGGGGGGGCGAAAAATTGCATGTCATCTCCCGGGCATTCGGCCCAAGCAGAAGGTGGTGACGGTTCGAAGGTCGGGATGACCATCGAAATTGCCGCGAGGATCGTAACAGGTTCTCTCCAGAGTGGCAAGAGCCGTGGTTTCGGATGTGTGCCGTATGCCGTAAACGAAAGGGGTGGTCCTTCGATCTGCACCGCGCGCCAGGACTCGTCCGTCGGCCGCGCAACAGCACCAAAGCGCAGGGGCACACGACGGCCCCCATCCAAGATCATACCATCCTTCGACTACGACGCCCCCTTGACGTCCGGCTCGCCGGATCGTTTCCTTTACTTGAGCATAAGACCGTCCGCGTCCATAAGACCGTCCGCGTCCGTCGCGAGCCGGCGATTCCCAGGGGGTTCCGCTCCCGCCACGAGAGGATCACCATGTCGAGAACCCGGTGCCTGACACTACTCGCCGCCTCGTGTCTCCTTGGCTGCGCCGATGCCGAAGCCGGCGAGGCCCTGCCCGCCAGCTCGCCGCCGCCGCAGGACGTCACCGTGGTGGAGTACGAGCCGCGCAACACCCTGGTCGTTCCGGAGAACCCCGTGACCCGGGCGCGCTTTCCCTTCGTCGACGTCCACGGACATCAGCGCGGCGGTTCGATGACGGCGGAGGCCGTCGGAGGCCTGGTCGCGGAGATGGACGAGCTCAACATGGCCGTGATGGTGAACCTGTCGGGCGGCACCGGCCCCGAGCTCGTGAACGGTTTGTCCAACATGGCGGGTCGTCATCCGGGAAGATTCGTATTCTTCGCCAACACGACCTTCTTCGGGGTGGGCGAGGCGGACTGGGGCGAGCGAGCGGCAGCCCGGCTCGAGGAGGACGTGAGCAACGGCGCCGCCGGCCTCAAGATCTTCAAGGGACTCGGCATGGCGGATCGCGACATTGCAGGTGACCGGATCCCGGTCGACGATCCGCGCCTGGTCCCGCTCTGGGACAAGGCGGGCGAACTCGGCATTCCGGTGCTGATCCACTCGGCCGACCCGGCTGAATTCTGGCAGCCCCACGACCGCTTCAACGAACGCTGGCTCGAGCTCCGTCTCCGCCCCAGACGCATCCGACCGCCTGACCGCTTCCCGTCCTTCGAGCAAATCATCGGGGAGCAGCACAACCTCTTCCGCAACCATCCTGAAACCAACTTCATCGCCGCCCATCTGGGGTGGCTGGGGCACGATCTCGAGCGGTTGGGCCGGATCCTCGACGAGATCCCCAACATGTACGTCGGGCTCGGGGCCGTGGTCTACGAACTGGGCCGCCAGCCCCGGTTCGCCCGCGAGTGGCTGATCGAGTATCAGGACAGGGTGCTCATGGGCAAGGATTCCTACAACCAGGAGGAGTTCCACACCTATTTTCGCGTCTTCGAGACGGAAGACGACTACTTCGACTACTATCGTCGCTATCACGCGTTCTGGCAGATGTACGGGCTGGGGCTGCCCGACTCCGTGCTCAGGAAGATCTACTACGAGAACGCTCTCAGGATCGTTCCCGGGCTCGACCGCAGCCTCTTTCCCGGGACAGGTTGACCGCATGTCCATTCTCCCCATGCGTCCGCTCGGCTTCGGCGAAGTCCTCGACGGCGCCATTCAGCTCTATCGGAGGGATTTCTGGCGTTACTACCTCATCGGTCTGATCGCCACCTTCGCAAGCTTCCTGATGGGCGCGTTCATAGATGTTTCCACGTTGATGGAAGCCTTGGCGGCGATGACGATCATGAGCGAGTCGGAGGAGCCGGATTTCCAAACGATGGCCTCGATTCTGTCGGACCTGGTTCCGGTGTTCCTCGCCGGCCTCGTGTCGAGCCTGCTGACCTGGTACTCCGTGCTGGCGACCACCGCCGCCATGGCCGACAGGGTGGAGGGTGGCTCGGTGAACGTCGGGAGGGCCTTCGTCACCGCCCTCGAACGAACGCCCAGCGCTTTGGGGGCGACCCTGACCATCATCGTCGCGGGCCTCGTCGTCATGGTCGTCTTCGGGCTCTTTGCGTTCCTTGTGACAGCGATACTAGCCGGCACGGGCACGGTCGGAGTGATCGCGGTAGTGGTGATCGTCGTCATCGGGATGGCGATCGGTCTGCTGATGACCATGCTCGGCGCAGGTCTCAGCGTCGCCGTCCTGCCGCCGGTGGTTGTCGAAAAATGCGGGCCCTTCGCGGCCATCGGGCGCCTCTTCTCCCTGGCCAGAGGCAGTTGGCTCAAGGTGATCGGGGTGATGGTCGTCAGTCTGGTCGTCCTGTGGCTCGTGACCACCGCAGCATCCCTGTTCACCGGGTTGCCGGTGATCTTCTCGACCCCGGAGGACTATGACGTCGGCCCCTTGCAGTGGGCGCTCGCGAACGCCGCCGCCTATGTCGTCACGCCCCTCGCCCTCCCCTTCCTCGCCGGTGGCTTTCTGGTGCTCTTCCACGATCTCAGGGTGAGGTCGGAAGGGTTCGATATCGAGATGATGGCCGGGTCGATCGCTTCTCGGGACGAGCGGTGACCGCATTGGCGCAAGCCGCTCGGGAGCTTCCTTCCGCCGACGAGGTTCAGGGAGCGATTCGGGAGATCACCGCCTCGGGGGAATTTGCCAGTGCGGACCAGGGAACCTCCTCGGTTGGGGAATGGATTCTGGAGAAGCTCAACCAGCTCTGGGAGTGGTTCGTCGAGGTCGGCCAAGGCTCGCCGTGGAGATTCGTCGTGGTGTTCGCGGTGATCCTGGCGGTGGTGGCCATCGTCTGGACGGTGGTGAGCCGGCATGCGCCGAGGCTCCGCGGCCGGACGCCGAGCTTCGAGGAGCGGGAGCTTCCCATGACCTCCGAGGAGTGGTTCGCACGGGCGGCCAAGCTTGCGGAGGAGGGTGAGTGGCGGCAGGCGGCCTCCGCCGTCTACCGAGGCTCCCTTCTCATCCTTGAGAAGCGCGGATACCTGAGTTTCCACAGCTCGAAGACCCCCGGGGACTACATCCGCGAGATTGGGCGTGGAAGCGGGAGCTCCGCAGTTGGATTCATCGAGCGTTTCCAGGTGTTCTCCTTCGGAGCCGAGCCTCCGAACGGCCGGGACTATCGGACCTTGATACGGGCAGCGCGGGAGTCCGGCTGTCTGACGGCAGCCGTCTCGTCCCGTGAGAAGTCGCAGGTTTGAGTGCGCTCAGGAAGGCCGGCTCCACCCCGACCTTCTGGGTCGGGGCGATCGTGCTGGCGACCCTGGCGATCGCCCTCCTGGTTCGTCCGTCCACGGGAAGGACCGATCGCGAACTGCGCAGCTCCTTTCGCACATCGCCGGACGGCGTCGCAGCCTTGTTCCGTTCGTTGGAGCGCTTCGGGGTAAACGCCGCTCCCCGGCTCACACCGCTTGTCGAAGCGGATCCGGTGCGAGGCACCATCGTATTGCTCGAGCCCGTCGTATTTCCGAGCCCCAGAGAGGCGCGAGCGCTGCTCCACCACGTTCGTGCCGGAGGCACGCTGCTCTACGCTCCGCGAGCGCGGACTTCGTTGCAGGAATTCGGCCGGATGGCGGTCACTCCCCTCATGGATTCGCTGGGCATCGAACATCGATTCAATAACGCGTACGAGCGGCTGACCGAGGCGACCTTCAGCGATCCGGTCTGGGAAGACCATCCTCTGACCGACGGACTGCCGTCGGCCCACCGCCCCCGTCATGTGATCTCGCTGAACGACGAAGAGGGCGAGACGACCGATCTGCTGACGGCCGAATCCACGGACGGGCGACGCGATTACGGCGCGGAGTGGAGCGTCGTGTCCGAAATCGGGATGGGCGCGGGACGGGTGGTCGTCTTCGCGGAGAGCGCCGGCCTCTCGAACGGCGAGGCTGCGGAAGACCCGCTGGCGGCCCTGTTCGTGCGTGCCGCAGTCGCCTACACGGAGCCCGCCGACACAGTCTTCTTCGACGAGTACCACCTAGGAATCGGCACCTTGAGGAGCCGAGCCGAGATCGTAACCGGCTTTTTCACAGGGAGCCCGGGCGGACGAGCCCTGCTCCAGCTTGTGCTCATCGGCGCCCTGGCTCTGGCCTGCGCAGGCTTGCGCTTCGGGTCCCCCACGCCCGCCGTAGCGCCGCCGGACCGCGAACGCCGCTCGCCGCTGGAACATGCCGACGCGCTGGGCGATCTGTACCGGAAGTCCGGTGCGTCGAGGACGGCGGGACTGCTGCTGGTCAGCCGTCTGGCGCGGGTCTCCCGTCTGAGTCCGCCGCGCAACCGGAAGCAGGCGAGGGAACTCCTCGACCGCGTCGACCGCCGGGGAGACGTCACCCTCGATTCGGTCAAAGCCGACCTGCACGCGTCCAAGCCCGACCTCGTTCGGATGAGCGCGGGTATCGACAAGTACATCGCCTGGAGGAACACCAAGTGAGAGACACCGAATCCACCATCCCCTCCGACCTCGAGCAGGCTCTTCCGCAGGATGTCGCGGGGGAGCCTCGGGTGACGGGAGCCGAAACCGCCGTCCGTCTTCTCGAGCAGCTCGACAGCGTGGTGCTCGGACAGGAGCGCACCCTCAGACAAATGATGGTCACGCTGCTCGCCCGCGGCCACGCTCTTCTGGAAGGTGTCCCTGGAACAGGCAAGACGCTGGCCGTGCGCACGCTCGCCGAAGGGATCGGGATAGATTTCGGACGCGTGCAGTTCACGCCCGATCTCATGCCAAGCGATCTCGTGGGTACGAGCGTTCTCGACGAGGCCGACTTCATTTACAAGCCGGGACCCGTCTTCGCCGACCTTCTGTTGGCAGACGAGGTGAACCGCGCCCCGCCCAAGACCCAGGCCGCCCTGCTCGAGGCGATGGAGGAGCGACAGGTCACGGTGGACGGCGGAACCCGCGCGCTCCCCGCGCCGTTCACCGTCTTCGCCACCCAGAACCCGGTGGAATACGAAGGTACCTATCCGCTGCCCGAGGCGCAGGTGGACCGGTTCCTGATGAAGATCGTCGTCGACTATCCGCCCGAGGAGGCCGAACGCGACATTCTGCGCCGATACGAGGAAGGATTTCGGGCCGACGACGAGCGGACGTTCGGGCTGGACGCTCCCGTCAGCGCGGACGCGCTCCTGGCCATGCGCGGCGCGGTCGGGACCATACACATGGAAGAGCGGGTTCGGAACTACATCACCGACATCGTGCGGGCCACGCGCGAGGACGCCGCCTTCGCCCTGGGCGCCAGTCCGCGGGCCGGAGTCGCCCTCTTCCAGGCCGCCCGCGCCGAAGCCTTCCTCAACGGTCGCGACTTCGCGATCCCGGACGACGTGAAGTCGCTGAGCTTCCCGGTTCTTCGCCACCGCGTGGTCCTCACGGCCGAGGCGGAGGTGGAGGGGCGTACCTCCGACGAGGAGCTCGAAGCCCTGCTCGGCACGTTGGAGGCGCCGAAGTAGGGTGCGTCGGGTACCCGAGTGAAGATCGAGTTCGTACCCAGCGCAAGGGGCCTGGCGCTGCTGGCCGGAGCGTCTCTCCTCTTCTTGGTGAGCGTTCCGGCGGCGCTGCTGGCGGACGCGGCCATACTATGGCTCATCTGGCTCGACGCCAGCCGAGTCCGGCCGCCGCGCGCGAGCAGGACGCCACCCCGGATCTCGGCTCTGGCGACGGTTTCGGAAGTGAAGGTCCGGGTCGACAACCCGGCGGCGCGAGCGGCGCTGGCTCTCGTTACCGACGACCTCGACGCCTGCCTGCGACGCCTGCCGGATCGGGCTGACGAGGACGAATGGGAGCGCGGCAAGCGCGTGGAGCTTCCGGCCGGAGGAGGCGTGGATCTCGTCTACCGCGTGGAGCCGAGAACGCGTGGTCACCTGACCTTGGGAGACATCCACCTCCGGACGCTCGGACGCCTGGGGCTGGCCTGGCGGAGGTCGCGGACCCCGGCCAGTCACACGCTCCGGGTCCAGCCCGGAATCGAGGATCTACTCCGAGACAGGAGCGCGCACGCGCTGAAACGGCTGAGGGCTCCCGGTCAGCGCAGGGTCCGTCTCTGGGGTGAAGGACGAGAGTTCGAAAGCCTGCGCGACTACGCTCGCGGCGACGACCCGCGCACGATCGATTGGAAGGCGACGGCCCGACGACGAAAGCACGTGGTGCGCAACTACGAGGCGGAGCGGAGCCAGAATATCGTGATCGCCATCGACTCGGGGCGACTGATGCGGGAACGGCTCTCGACCAAGCGCGAGAGGATAGACTACGCGCTGGCGGCAAGCATGATGCTCGCAAGTCGGGCTCAGCGCTACGGCGACCGCGTCGGCCTCATGGTCTTCGACGACCGCATCCGCCACATATCGCCCCCTCGGCGCGTGAAGCCCGCGGCCATGGCGGCGGTTCTGGCCGGAGCGGAGACGAGCACCGCCGAGCCCAACTACCCGATGGCTTTCGCAACCCTGGGCCGCACCTTCCGCAAGCGTTCGCTCGTGGTCCTTTTCTGCGACGTGGTGGACGGAGCCGTCTCCAGGGCCCTGACCGCCTCTTTCGCGCGGACCACGCGTGGCCACCTGCCGCTCGCGGTCGCCATCCGCAACCCCATGCTCGAGGAGGCCGCCGCTCGCCCGGTCGCCCGGAAAGCCGCAGCGTACCGCCGAGCCGCAGCCGAAGAGCTGCTCCAGGCCCGACGCGACGCCCTGACGGTCATGCGGCGCACCGGCATACTCGTGGTGGACACCCTTCCCGGCGAGGCCTTGGTGAACACCCTCGACAAGTACGTCGAGATCAAGGAGCGCGGGCTGCTCTGACTCGCGGGCGCGACTCCGCAGATCCGGGGCCGGGGGGAATCGGCCGGCGATCCGCACCGCCGCGCGCGCGTCCACGTCCCGAAAACCCGAGGTAGAGGCCCAGAAGCACGACGGTCGCTCCGCCGAATGCGAACTTCGAGGCGGCCGGAAGCGTCGAGGGGGAGTAGAGGCCTTCGATGAGGGCGGCGACCACGAGCATCAGCGACACGCCGCCGATCAGGACGAGGAAGCTCCGCCCGCGCTCCATCAGCGCCTCGGTGCGGGTCCGCCGCCCAGGTGCGAAGAGGGCCGACGCCAGTCCGAACCCGGCGCCGCCCGAGATGCAGATGGCGGTGAGCTCGATGAATCCGTGCGGAAATACGAAGGCGAGAATCACGCCGCCGACGCCCTCGTTGAAGTAGGATCCGAGCACCGCGCCCAGCACGACGCCGTTCGCCACGAGGACGGTGAAGGTTCCCAGCCCCGCCAGCGCTCCGGCGGCGAACGCGAGGAGCGCGACGCTGATGTTGTTGGTCATCAGTTGCGAGACGAACGAGACGCCCGGGTCCACCTCCACGTACCGCGCCTCGATGTCGTCCCTCTCGGTGTTCTCCGCCCGAGTGAGCATGCTGGGACCCGACATGGCGCGACCGAAGGCGGGGTCCGCCCGGGCCGCCAGGAAGGTGGCGGTTCCCGAGCCGTAGAAGAGGACCCCTGCGAGCAGCGACAACTTCCAGTAGCGACGGAAGGCGCAGGGGAAGTCCGAAACCACGAAGCGGACCAGGGGGAGAACGGCTCGCCGACGACGCTGGTAGAGAAGGTTGTGGCCGGCCCCGACCCACCGCCGCAGCCTTCCCGAGAGACCGGGTGAAGCGCGGTAGGTGTGCGTGCGCGCCAGGTCGGCCGTCATCCCGCGGTACAGGCGGCCGAAGTCTCTGATCTCGTCTTCGGAGAGGGCTCCCAGCCCGCTCGCCCGCGCCCGTCTGACGAGGGCGGCGTACCGGATCCAGTCTTCACGACTCTCCTTCACCAGGAGGCTCGCTTGAACGCTCGCATCAGGTCTGGCGGCGGCGTGGCGGGGGGCCTCGATCCGATGGAGCTCGCTCAGGCGTTCTTCCACGACTCTCGGAAGTTCGATCTTCGGATCTCCGAGCTCCTCAGACAGAGCCTGATCCACCGAAGCCGCTACTCGGGCCCGGACCGCAGGTCGGAAGTCGGTTCTGCGGGCGATGAAGTTGGAAAGCAGCTCGAAGCTCTCCGGCGAGAGCAGCGGTCGCCCTTGGCGGGCGTCGGGGAGCGGAGCTGCGGCGATGATGTCGCCTTCCGCCTCGTCCCGCACCACTATGGTTCCCGCCACGAGGTCGCCGAGGCGCTGCGCCCTGCTGGTCGCCAGAATCGAGACCGCTCCAACGACTCCGACCCCGGGTTGCAGATCGACCACGCGCAGCAGGTTCCGCAGGACGGCTCCCTGGAAGGAGAGCGACTCGCCCGTGGCGTGGATCACGCGCAGTCCCAGCGCCCGCTTGCCAGGGGTACGTCCGCCCGTCAGCCCCTCGAAGAGCAGGAAGTAACCCCATTGAAGCAGGAAGATCGCCAGGTAGACCACCGCCTCGGCGGCGCCCCAGATCGCTGGGAGGCCTATCAGGAATCCGCCGACCAGACCCAGTGCGAGCGCCCCCGCCAAAAGCACGCAGATGTCCAGCAGGAATGCGGCCACCCGCGACCCGAGATCCGCCAGAACATACTCGAGGCTCACATGCTCGGGCGTGTCGAAGGCTATCCTGCGATGGAGCGGCTCCGAGGCACGCGAACGCGCACCGGAAGAGCTGCTTGGCGTCGTCGCCGGGAGCGAGCTGGGGTTGGATCGGCGGTGCATGGTCACGGCTGAGCTTCGGCTCGCGCGCGCGTTCTGTCAACAGGTCTTGACCCTGTCGCTCTTTCTCGCGAAAGTGTGGGCGTAGCAGACCCCCTCCCCCCTGAAGGAGATGGAAAGCATGTCCGACATTCCCCAGGACCTCCTTTACAGCGAGGACCACGAGTACGTGAAGCGCACGTCCGACGACGGCGACGAGGTCCTGGTCGGTATCACCGACTTCGCCCAAGGAGAGCTCGGAGACATCGTATACATCGAGCTGCCCGAACCCGGAACCGCCTTCAACAACGGAGAGGTTTTCGGCACGATCGAGGCCGTGAAAGCGGTTAGCGACCTCTACTGTCCGGTCGAGGGCGAGGTGCTTGAGGTGAACGACGGCCTCGACGACGATCCCGCGGTGGTGAACACTGACCCCTACGGCGAGGGGTGGATGCTCCGGTTGAAGGTGGTCCACGTCGAAGACCTCGACGCTCTGCTCTCTTGCGACGCATATGCCGATCTCGTTTCGCACTAGCTCGCGCAAGCGCCGGAGGGCGAACCACAACTCGGAACCACCTTTCGCCGGAAGCGCAGGCTGATGGCCCGCCTGGATCAGCCCGCCGACTTCGTTGCCAGGCATATCGGTCCTTCGGAGAAAGAGATCGCCGAGATGCTCGCCACGGTGGGCGCCGCATCCCTGGAGGAGCTAACCGCCCAGACCGTGCCGGCGGCGATCGCGTTCGAGGGTCCCCTCGAGCTCCCCGAGGCGGTTGCGGAGTCCGAGGTGATCGAACGCCTCGAACGCTTGAAAAACCTGAACGACGGCCATCGCTCCTTCATCGGGATGGGCTACAGCGACACCGTCATGCCGGGCGTTATCAGGCGTAACATCCTCGAGAACCCCGGCTGGTATACGCAGTACACGCCCTATCAGGCCGAAATCGCGCAGGGCAGGCTGGAGGCGCTCCTCAACTTCCAGACCGCCGTGATCGACCTGACCGGCCTCCCGGTGGCGAACGCGTCGCTGCTCGATGAGGCGACGGCCGCGGCGGAGGCGATGGCTCTCGCATACGGCCAGGCCCGCAACGCGAACACCTTCTTCGTTTCCGAGCTCGCGCATCCGCAGACCTTGGCCGTGCTCCGCACTCGTGCCGAACCTCTCGGCATCCGGGTGGTGGTGGGAGACCACGCCACCTTCGTTCCGAACGAGGACACCTTCGGCGTAATGGTGCAGTATCCGGCCACCGACGGGCAGGTGATCGACTACCGCGCCTTCGTCGAGCAAGCGCGTTCCGCCGGCGCCCTGATAGCGGTGGCCACCGATCTTCTCGCCCTGACTCTCCTGACGCCCCCGGGGGAATGGGGCGCCGACATCGCCTTCGGCAACAGCCAGCGTTTCGGGGTCCCGATGGGCTTCGGAGGGCCGCACGCGGCGTTCTTCTCAGTTACGGAGAAGCTCAAGCGCAAGGTGCCGGGCAGGATCATCGGCGTCTCGGTGGACCGGGATTCGAGAGTGGCGCTGCGCATGGCTCTCCAGACCCGCGAACAGCACATCCGGCGAGAGCGAGCGACCTCCAACATCTGTACGGCACAGGTGCTCCTGGCGGTTCTCGCAGGGGCCTACGCGGTCTACCACGGTCCCGACGGGCTGACTCGGATCGCCACGCGGGTACGGGCCCTGACGGCGGCTCTTGCTCGCGGCCTGACCGAGCTGGGGCACGAGATTCTGACCGAACATTTTTTCGACACGATCCGGGTCCGGCCGGCAGGCGACGCGAAAAAGGTGCTGGCGGACGCGAGGATGAACCGAATCAATCTGCGCGACTTCGGGGACGGCACTCTAGGCGTATCGCTCGACGAGGCCGCGACGGCGGAAGACGTCGAAGGCCTGCTCGCCGTCTTCGAGGTGGAAGAGAGCGGACGGCCCGTCCGAGAGCTGCCCCCGAATTCCCAGGGGGCGGACGAAGCTTCTCCGCTGCCGGACTGGGCACGACGATCAAGCGAGTTTCTCACGCACGAGACCTTCCACTCCTACCGTTCCGAGACCGAGATGCTTCGGTATCTGCATCGTCTCGAGTCGCGCGACCTCTCGCTGAACGTGAGCATGATTCCGCTGGGCTCATGCACCATGAAGCTCAACGCCACCACGCAGATGGAGGCGGTGACCTGGCGCGAGTTCTCTAGGGTCCACCCCTGCGCTCCCCGCGATCAGGTCAAGGGCTACCTCGACCTCTTCTCCGAATTGGAGGCGTGGCTCGCCGAGATCACCGGATTCGCGGCCACGTCGCTCCAACCCAACTCCGGGGCCCAGGGGGAGTACACCGGGCTGCTCTGCATCCGAGCCTACCACCGGGACCGCGGCGATGCCGCTCGCGACGTCTGCCTGATACCGGCTTCGGCTCACGGTACCAACCCGGCGAGCGCGGTGATGGCGGGCATGAGGGTCAAGGTCGTGAAGAGCCGGTCCGACGGCACCATCGACCTCGACGACCTGGATGCCAAGGCCCGCGAGCACCGGGACGAGCTCGCGGCGATCATGGTGACCTACCCGTCCACGCACGGCGTCTTCGAAGAAGGGATCCGCGACGTGTGCCGCATCACCCACGAGCACGGCGGCCTGGTCTATCTCGACGGCGCCAACCTCAACGCGCAGGTAGGGCTCGCGCGGCCGGGCGACTACGGCGCCGACGTCTGCCACATCAACCTGCACAAGACCTTCGCCATCCCGCACGGCGGCGGCGGACCCGGCATGGGACCGATCTGCGTCAACGAGAAACTGGCTCCTTTCCTGCCCGGCCATCCTGTTCACGACGTTGGCGGCGAGGCGGCCATCGGCCCGGTCTCGGGCGCGGCGTGGGGAAGCGCCGGCATTCTCCCGATCTCGTGGTCCTACATCGCGCTGCTGGGTGCCTCGGGCGCCAGAAGGGCTTCGCAGGTGGCGATCCTGAGCGCCAATTACATGGCCGATCGTCTCGCCGAGCACTACGGGATTCTCTACCGCGGCGAGCACGGTCGGGTCGCCCACGAGTTCATCCTCGATCTGAGGCCCTTGAAGAAGACGACGGGGGTGACGGCGGAGGATGTCGCCAAGCGGCTCATGGACTACGGTTTTCACGCTCCCACGGTATCGTTCCCCGTAATAGGCACCCTCATGATCGAGCCGACCGAGAGCGAATCGAAGGCGGAACTCGATCGGTTCGTCGAGGCTCTGCTCTCGATACGGGAGGAGATGCGGGAGATCGAGGAGGGGCGCTGGCCCGTCGACGACAATCCGCTCAGGAACGCGCCCCATACGGCCGAGGCGTTGACCGCCGACGAGTGGTCCCGCCCGTACTCCCGCCGAGCGGCGGCCTATCCGACCGCGGCGACGAAGAGCTTCAAGTTCTGGCCCGCCGTCAGCCGCGTGGACAACGCCTTCGGCGACCGCTACCTCCAGTGCTCCTGCCCGTCGCTCGACCACTTCGACCAATCGTGAAACTCACTTTCATCGGACAAGCCGCGCAAGTGGACATCCTCTCGCCGGGCGATTCTCTCGATCTCCGACGGCCCGCGTAACCGCCGGAGCGCGGGTCGCGCCTCCGACATTCGGAGGCCGAGCGCAGGCGTCACGCCCCGCCTGCGACCTGAAGGACCTTCCGCAGCACGACGACCTGCGCCGCTCCGCTGGCGGATACTGAACGATCCGGCTCTTGCCGGTTCCGAGAACATGTCTCGGGACCACGCGCTCGCCGGCCTGGTGGAGGCGGGCACCGGGGTTCTGCGCTTCTACCGCTGGATTCGTCCGACGATCTCCTTCGGCAGGAATGAACCTTCCGAAGGGCTCTTCGACACCGAAGCGGCGGTTCGCGCCGGTTACGACTTCGTCCGTCGCCCAACTGGCGGCAGGGCGGTTCTCCACGACGAGGAGCTCACCTACTCCGCGATCGTCCCGGTCCGCGCCCTGGGAGGCGCCCGGAAGACCTGCTCCCTCTTCGGGGAGGCGCTCGCGTCGGGACTGCGTTCGCTCGGCGCGCCGGCGGAGCTCGTACCGGACGGCGGTTCCGTTCCTCCTCTCACCGCCGGACCGTGCTTCGCGGCTCCGGGGCCGGGCGAAATCGTGGCGGAGGGGCGCAAGCTGGTCGGGAGCGCCCAGGCCCGTATAGGCGGGGCCCTGCTCCAGCACGGCTCCATACCGATCGCCGGAGACCAGAACGCGCTGCCCTTCGCGCTCGGGCGCCGGGCCTTGGAGGGCGTGGGTCACACCACCCTGCGAACGCTGATCGGCGAGATCGATCCCGGGGAGGCCGCCTCCGCGCTGACCCGTTCTTTTCGAGAGAAGCTGGGAGGAAGCTGGTGCGAAGGACGATTCTCGCAAGTCGAGCTGAAACGAGCCGGGGAGCTTCGGCAGGGGCGTTACGGATCGTCGGCCTGGACCTGGAGGAGGTAGCGAAGAACGGCAACGCCCGGTATCTTTCGCCTCGTCGACGGGGACCTCGCCGACGGCGGCTGGCGGCCGTTCTTGACATATCCGCAAGCGCTCGCCATTATCCCCGGTCTCCGACGAGCACCTCACAGCGAGGCGCTCAACAACCACCCACACTGGACCCTTCGGGGTCGGAGGTCGCCTTGGCGATTCAACTCTACGCTCTTCTGACGCAGATACCCGGGATGGAGCCCCCCGAGATGACGCTGACGGAGACCCTCATAGATCTCTGGAAAACCACAGGCTTCATGGCCTATCCGCTGGCGTTCTGCCTGCTGCTCGGCATCGTGGTGATCGTCATCAAGTTCGTGATTCTGACGAACAAGAGCATCAAGACCAAGAAGGTCCTCCTGGAGGTCGACGAGCTTCTGACACAGCGAGACATCTCCGCCGCTCTCGAGCTCACCCGCGACAGCGACGCGCCCGCCGCCAACATCCTCTACGCCGGTCTCGAGCGTCACGACGAGGGGACCGAGAGAGTGGCCAAGGCTATTGAAAACCAGGGCCTGCTCGAGATGAGCAAGATGGAGAAGGGGCTTGTGGTGCTGGCGACGCTTACCAACGTCGCGCCGCTCCTGGGCTTCCTGGGAACGGTCATCGGCATGATCGAAGCCTTCCAGTCGATCGAGAACGCAGGAGAGGTCGAGGCGCAGCTGGTGGCGGGCGGCATCAAGATCGCCCTGCAGACCACGGCGGCCGGCCTCATGATCGCGATTCCGGTCTCTATCGGCCACAACTACTTCGTCTCGAGGGTCGACGCCCTCGTCATCGAGATGGAGGAGGCGGCCCAGAAGCTGGTCGACACGCTGTACAACACCGGCAGCTGACGGCTGCCCTGCGGGGCTTCGGGCCCCGCGCCGCAAGCTGACGGAGTTGAACGACGGGGACGGATCCGCGGCAGCGCGGGTCCGTCTCATCCGGCGCGGTCGGCAGCCGTCGCACTTCCTTTCCGGCCGGCGCGCCGCTCTCGGCACTCATCGTGGATCGTCCGCCGACTGCGGGCAAGAGGGTGATGGCTGACGCCGGGGGCCGTTCGGGCGGTCGCCCGCGACTCTTCCTCGTCGATGCGTACGCGCTGGTTTACCGCTCGTACTTCGCCTTCGCCAGACGTCCGCTCACCAACTCGGCGGGCGAGAACACCTCGGCTCCCTTCGGGTTCACGGGCTTCCTGCGCGACCTTCTGCGCGACCACGACCCCGAGTACGTGGCCGTCGTCTTCGATGCCGGAGTCTCGTTTCGCGACGAGATCTATCCCGAATACAAGGCGACCCGAGACCGGATGCCGGACGACCTGCGGGCGAGCCTAGGGCATGTGCGGGCGATCGTCCGAGGGCTGAGTCTGGCGGTCGTGGAGCTGGAGGGATACGAGGCCGACGACGTCATCGGCACCCTCGCGCGCAAGGCGGTCGAGGCGGGCATCGACTCGGTGATCGTCTCCAGCGACAAGGATTTCCTCCAGCTCGTCGCCCCTGGGGTGAAGATCATGAATCCGGGCCGAGGCGGGCCGGGCGCGGTAGCCGCCGGGCTGCTCGACGAGGAAGCCGCCGAGCGCAAATTCGGAGTGGCTCCCGCCAAGATCGTCGACTACCTCGCTCTCGTCGGAGACCCGTCCGACAATGTCCCGGGCGCTCCCGGAATCGGGCCCAAGACCGCCGCCAAGCTTCTCGCCTCCTACTCGGGGCTCGACGAGATCGTCGCTCGATCCGAGGAGATCAGGCCCGTCCGTTTCGCTCGGATCGTCCGCGAGCACCGCGAACAGATCCGGCTCTCGAAGGAGTTGGTCACGATCAAGCGCGACCTCGACGTCGAACTGGACCTGGAACGCCTGGAGGTGGGCGAGCCCGACGCGGCGGCCCTCTACGAGCTCTTCTCCCGGCTCGAGTTTCTGCAGTTGAGGGACGAGTTCGCCGAGCAGGCGCGGGGCGGAAAGAAGGGGAGCGCCGCCGAGCCCGTCGCGCCGACCGAGATCGTGACCGATCCCGCCGAGTTTCAGCGGATCGCCGTCGCCGTCGCCGAGGCCGGTATGGTGGCGATCCACACCGAGAGCGCGGACGGGCGGCTCGTGGGGCTCGCCCTGGCCGTCGAAGGCGCCGGCCCGTGGTATCTGCCGTTCGGGCACCTCCGCCCGCTCGCGCTCGACGCCGGTCTTATGGACGAGGAAGGTCCGGCCAACCTGCCGCAGCCGGGCCGGGAGCCGATGGCGGCGTTGAGAGAGCTTCTGGAGGGCGCCGGGACCGAGAAGGTCGCACACGACATCAAGCGCCACGCCCTCGCGCTCGACCGGGCCGGTGTCCGGCTGGGCGGCGACTGGTTCGACGTCTCGATCGCTTCGTACCTCCTGGAACCCGGGAGGCGTGATCGGGAGGCGCATCAGCTCGCGCACGCCGAGTTCGGCGAGAAGCATGCCACTGCCGACGGACTGAGGGGACGCGGGAAGTCGCGCCGCTCGCTCGCGGAGCTGGCCGTATCCGAACTGGCCGAGCTCTGCGGCGGCTACGCTCGCATCTCGCTCCGTCTGGCGACCCGCTACCGGCGCCGGCTGGCCCGGGAAGGACTGACCCGGCTCATGACCGACCTGGAGATGCCGCTGGTACCGATACTGATGCGAATGGAGAAGATCGGAATCGGCCTCGACCTGGATTTCTTCGGCGAGATGCGCAGGCGGATCGTTCTCGACCTGGAGAAGCTTCGGAATCAGGTCCATCTGCTTGCCGGCGGGCCCTTCAACATGAATTCGACTCCCCAACTGCGTCGGATCCTCTTCGGGGAGCAGGGCCTGCCGGTGCTGAAGAAGACCAAGACCGGTCCGTCGACCGACGCTTCGGTCCTTGAGGAACTCGCAGCCCTGGGCCACGAGCTGCCGCAACGCATGATGGAGTACCGGGAGCTGGAGAAGCTGCGCTCGACCTACGTGGAGGCGCTTCCGGCCCTCGTCGACAGTGAGACCGGTAGGCTGCACACGTCCTTCAATCAGACCGTCGCCGCCACCGGTCGGCTCTCGTCGAGCAACCCGAACCTTCAGAACATCCCCATTCGCACCGAGGTGGGGCGGGAGATCCGCCACGGGTTCGTCGCCGACCCGGGCCATGTCTTCCTCTCGGCGGACTACTCGCAAATCGAGCTGCGCGTGCTGGCGCACCTCTCCGGTGACGAGGCGTTCTCAGCCGCCTTCCGCGAAGGGATCGACATCCACCGCCAGACCGCCTCCGTCCTCTTCGGCGTCGGACTCGACGGCGTGACGCCCGCGATGCGGGACCGGGCCAAATCGGTGAACTTCGCGACCCTGTACGGTCAGGGTGCGTTCTCGCTGGGACGTCAGCTCGGCATTCCCCGCAACGAGGCTCAGGTGTTCATCACCGCCTATTTCGAGAAGCTGAGCGGCATTCGCGAGTACCTGGACGAGCAGGTCGAACGGGCGATGCGCGACGGCTTCGTCGAGACCCTGATGGGGCGGCGCAGGACGGTTCCCGAACTGAGGTCGCCGAACTGGCACGTAAGGGAGGGGGGCAAGAGGATCGCCCTCAACACCCCCATTCAGGGGAGCGCCGCCGACCTGATGAAAAAGGCGATGATCGACGTCCGGAGAGCCCTGGACGCCGCCGGGACCGAGGCGAAGATCCTCCTCCAGGTCCACGACGAACTCCTGCTCGAGGCCCCGGAAGACGCGCAGGACGACGTGCTCGCCCTGGTCGTGGACACCATGGAGAACGTGGCCGAGCTGCGGGTGCCTCTGGTGGTTGACTCCGGGACGGGCCGCGACTGGTACGGCTGCAAGGGATAGAGCGCGAGCAGGAGCCGCCCCCCGGGGCGACGACCTGTTCCGGTCGCGTGGAGTAAGGAGTTCGCCGCGGCGCGGTCGTCCTCGTTCCGGAAGGCCGCGACGTCCCAATTCACCATCCCTTCGCCCCATCCGAAGGGTGAGATTCCTTTTTGAGCAACCGTTCGTACCACGCGGACGGTCAAGATCATCAAGCAAAGGGAGGACTCGTCATGAGTCGATCTGTGAATCGCATCGCGCTGATCGGAAACGTCGGACGCGACCCGGATGTTCGCACCACCAAGCGCGGTACCAAGGTGGCGCACCTGGCACTCGCGACCAACCGCCGCAACCCGGCGGGCGCGGAAGGAGAGGAGCGCACCGACTGGCATAGGCTGACCCTGTGGGACGGAAGGGCGCAGCTCGCGGAGGACTACATCCGCACCGGAGACAGGATCTATGTGGAGGGAAGGTTGGAGTACGACTCCTACGAGAGAGACGGCATCACCATCCCCACCTCAGAGATCCACGTTCGCGACATCGTCCTGCTGGGCGGAGGGAGCACCGCCGCTTAACGGCAGGCGGCGAAACTCGCGCGAGCGCCGAGCCCGACGTCCGGCGCGGATGCGGCGCGTTGCCGCAGGGTTGCCGAGGGAAGCTTGGTCCGCGGGCGGTCAGCCGGCCCGGCGGTTCGGCCGGGTCATGACCAGGCGCGGAAGCGCGGGTTCACGGAGAGGGAGAATTCCCATCCGCTTCCGTCGAGGCCGCGCATGAGGTCGAAGCGGAGGAGGTCCCAGCCCAAAGCCGCGCCGGCTCCGAGGCCCGCAAGCAGACGTCCGCTTTCCAGGTGCTGCCATGATGGAGGCAGCTTGCGGTCCGGGTTCGTCGTCGCGCCGCCGACGGCGGCCAGAAGGCGGAGCGAAACCCAGGGCGAGCGGACGGGAAGGGTGAGCTCGGTTCTAAAGAGCCAGTAACGATCTCCGACGACGGAGCGGTAGGGGTGGCCTCCCACGGTGCCCCGACCGCCGAGAAGGAAGAGGTCCTGGAGGGGGGCGTCGGCGGCTGCGGCGCCTCCCTCGATCCGGGCGACGATCTCGGCCACGGATCCGGGATCGGTCTTCCACTCGGCAGCCGCGCCCGCCTTGGCGAAGACATGGCCGTTCCGGCGACCGATCACGCTCGTGACGCCGGCCGAGAGACCGGAGGCGAGGCCGCCGGTCCAGCCGGCCTCGGCTCTAAGTTGCATCCCTTCGCTTACCGCGAGGACGGGACGTGAGTCCGAGAGGGGCGTCGCGTGCTCGTGGGCTCCTGCGCTCAGGCTGAATCCGGATCGCCGGTGGCTCCACGACAGGGACGCGCCGCGGCGTAGAAGGAGGTCGAGGTGGTCCCGCCATCCCAGTCCGACCGCGAGCGAATTGAGAGAAGGGTCGAGCCCCGGTTCCAGCCCGATGTCCGCAGGGTCGTCCCAGACGGCGAGGACGACGAGGTCGCTCTCTCCCAGCTCTCTGGTCAGCTCGAGTTCCGCCGACGGCGCCGATCGACCGAAGGAGTGGCCCAACGAGAGGCGCAGCGTCTCTCCGTTCGCGGCCTCCTTGGAGATGCCGCCGCCGAGAAAGAGCCCCTCAACGCGGTTGAAGCGCAGCACATCCGAGATCCGGCGGAAGTGGGCTCGCAGCGGACCGACGCGGCGCAAGCGGTCGGCGAGCACGGCCTCGGTCGCCCTTGCCCACGCGTCTTCGAGCGCAGGGGGTTGGGCCAGACCCTCGCCCGCACCTTCGAAGAGGCCCCGAGTGAACGGGAAGGAGCGCCTGATCGCCTCCGGAAAGGCGGTAACCGTCGGGAGGTCCCAGGTCGCTGCGGGCGGCTCGACTCCGAATTCGTAGCGTTCGACCTCGAACTCCGTGCGGATGATCGTTCCACCCAGAAGGTCGAGCGACTTCGGCTCTCGGCGCAGCTCGACCGCCTGCCTGCGCGGGAGCCAGCCGTCGTACTCGACCCAATAGCCGTTTTCGAGCGAGAGGCGGACGTAGTCGAGCTTCGGATCCACATAAGAGGACGGCGTGAAGGTGTAGTTCATTTTCACGACGGATCCGTCCGACTCGTCGAGATGGAGCGATCCCACGAAGCCGGGTTCCTCGACGGAACGCGGACGCGCGACGAGCTCGCGAACTCGCAGGGTGTCGCCGGTCGCGCCCAACCCGAGCACAAGCGATTCGCCCAGGCGGAATTCGTAAGCCGCCCCGGAGCCGGCCGCGAGCGGATGCGGTACGCCGGCTACCTCGTCTCCGTCGCCGAAGCGCATGACTCCGGAGAGGTCGTCGTGTACGACGGTAAGGTGATCGAGGTGGTAGCGCACCGAGACGGGCAGCATCTCCTCGTTTCTCCATCCCGCGATCTGCTGGCGGACGCCGTGCTCGGCCATCCAGTGGTTGTCGACCGCCATTTGGTCGACCCGGATCAGGCTGCGCTCGCCGGTATCCGTTCGGTCGAGGATTAAGTGGAGGTATCCGAGCGCCCTCGAACGCCAGGAAGGCGCATCGACGAGCCCGGCGGCGGCCAGGGCGCGCGCGCCGCGTCCGAGCTCCGCCAGCGCGAGGGCCTCAGGGGTGTCCCAAGCCTCCGCCGGGGATGCCTGGTCAGACTCTTGCGCCGTCGCGTTCGCGCTACCGAGGAGAAGGAACACACCGGCGAACGCGAACCGGGCTGCCGTGGCAGGGAGCAC
Source organism: Gemmatimonadota bacterium (assembly GCA_021295815.1). Classification (NCBI taxonomy): domain Bacteria; kingdom Pseudomonadati; phylum Gemmatimonadota; species Gemmatimonadota bacterium. The sequence goes on from JAGWBQ010000010.1 coordinate 71,820, forward strand.
CCGGACCGGAGGTGGTGAGGCGCTATTCGGGAGTGGCTTCTAACGGTCCGCGACCGCTAGCTGGCGACCCAGAAGGCCGACAGAGCATGCCCGTCGGGGCTGTCACGCAGCTTCTCGAAGGCTCGGTTCCGGATCTGTCGGATACGCTCGCGGGTGACCCCCATGACCCCTCCGATCTCTTCCAGGGTCATCTCCTTGTTTTCTTCCAGACCGTAGTAGAGGTGGAGTATCTTGCGCTCCCGGTCGGTGAGATAGCGGTCGAAGAGCTCGTCCAGGAACTCCTTCCGCACCTTGCATTCAAGCGTATTCTCGATGTGTTCGGCACCGGTGCCGGAGACCCGCTCGCCAAAGGACGACGAGTTGCGGTCTCCGCCGTCGACCGGAGCGTCGAGGGAGAGCTCCGGCGCCTGAACTCTGCGCAGCACCCTGATGTTCTCGATCGGGGTGCCCATCCGATTGGCGAGCTCGTGGTCGGTGGGGTCGCGTCCGTGTTTCTGGGTCAGCTCGGTGGTCACGCGAGCAAGCCGGGCGAGATTGGTATTCTGGTTGAGCGGTATGCGCACCGAGCGGGTCTGCTCCGCGAGCGCCTGCAGCACCGTCTGACGTACCCACCAGACGGCGTAGGATATGAACTTCACCCCCTTGTCGGGATCGAACTTCTTGACCGCCTTGATGAGGCCTTCGTTTCCGATGCAGACGAGCTCCGCAAGAGCGAGTCCGCGCCCCTGATAGCGCTTCACATATGAGATGACGAATCTCAGGTTGGCCGTGACGAGTCGCTCGGCGGCTTCCTCGTCTCCCTGGCGGGCCCTTCGAGCGATTTCACGTTCCTCCGCCACGTCTTGGATGAGTGGATATCTCTCTACGTCCTTCAGGTACTGATCGAAGGCATCCAGCTTGCTTGCGGAAGGTGACATCGCATGCCTCGGGTTGAGTGGGCGGCCGAAACCGAGTCGCACAACCTCGGCACCTCCTGACGGGTCAGGTAGCGTGCCGCCGGCCAGCGACCGGGGCGGGAAAACCGAATTCCCTAGTCCCCGAAGAAAGTTCCATCGTTCGCGAGCGTATATGCGGGTTTAGGCTTCACCGGGGTTGGAATCTGTCCGGCCCGACCCGGCTCAAGCGGCTCCGTTCCGTCTGCGTGTCTTGCGTGCCCCAGGCTATTCCCAGGAATTCCCGCATGGTGATGCGCAAGACGGGCGAAGCGCCGCCGACACCCAGCGGAAAGGCCACGTCGATCCTCGCGACCCGGGGCGTGCCGGCGGGAAACCCCAAGCGGATCCCCGCCCCGACCGAGGTGCGCCAGTCGGAATCCGTTCCGTAGGGCACGTCGCCGCCCCACATCCGTCCCGCATCGGCGAAGAGCGTGATGCCGGTGTCGATGAAGTCGGTCAGGTCGAAGGCGATCCTGCTCTCGGCCGAGAAGAGGAGCCGGTCGCTCCCCGGGAACGCTTCCTCGCGAAGTCCTCTCAGGCCCTCCCTGCCGCCGAGCGTCAGTTGGAACGGGACGTGGTGGCCCCTGCCGCCGCTCGCCGAAGCCCGGAGCAGGAAGGTGGAGACCGGCGCCCGCAGATAGGCGAGGAGGTCGAGTTCGCCCAAAAGGTCGCGCCACGCCGCCGTATCGGAGGCCGCCTCCATCCGCCGACCCTGTGCCCGAGCGTCGAAGAAGAAGTATGATCCGCCAAGCTTCCACCCGGACGCGAGGCCGAATCGCAGGAAGGTGTCGTCTGCCGACGGCTCGCCGGACGGCCAGGCGCCGACGCTCCGCCCAAGGGTGGCTCCGACGTCTAGCCCCAGCGCGACGTCCTGTTCGCCCCGGAGGGCGTCGAGGCCGGTCGCCCTCTCGAAGCGGAGGTTGCGACTGGAGACCATAAGGTTGACGCGGGTGACCGCGTAAGGCACGAGTCGTCCGCGGACTGCGGCGGCAACGGAGTCGGGTGCGCTCGCGGCATCGCCGAACTCGGAGTCGGTGACGACCTCGACCCCTCCCTCGTAGGCCGAGCGCACCAGTTCGTCGTGGCTCACCCCCACGCCGAAGGCCACCAGAGAGCCGGGCTCGCCGAAGCGCCGAGCCAGCGACAGTTCGCCCGCGCTCACGCGCAGGGGAAGCAGGACGTGGGTCGCGCCCGCGAGCGTACCGGTGGAATAGGCGAACACCTCGTCACGGCCCGAGACCGCGCTCCGGAACGCCCACTTGCCCGCCTCGCTGACGAAGGGGTAGGTGATGCCGGCGTCGAGGAAGCGTCCGACTCGGCTCCGGCCCAGACCGAGGGCGGCGTCGGCCCGGGTGCCGAGCAGGCGCGGATCGCGAACTCCGAAGCCGAGGTCGCGCTGTTCCCGCCGCCTACTCATGAAGACCTGCGCAAGGAGGCCCCGGCCGAGCAGGTTCTCTTCCGCCAACTGGAGCCGCTCGAGTTGCAGCCCCTGGTCGAAAGCGACGCCGAGGTCGACCTTCGTGGTCCACTTGTCGCGGGTGAGGACGGCCACCTCCCAGGAGCCCTCTTCGAGCTCGCGGGCGGTCAGCGTGGCGTCGTCGAAGAATCCGTAGGCGCGAAGGACCCGCCCGGACTCGGCGAGGATCTCCGGGTCGTAGCAGTCGCCTTCGGCGAACAGCAGTTCGCGACGGATGAAGCTCGGGCGCGTGGTGACGTGGAGCGCGCTCGCGAACGAAAAGAGCGGCCTGAGCGCGCTGCCTTCGGCGAGCTCGGAAGGGTCGAAGACCGGCCGGTTGTCGATGACCAGCGAGGAGACGACTCCCAGCGCGCAGCCGTCCCGCCCGGCTCCTGCGGAGCGCTCTTGCGTCGCGGCCGGCGCAGCGGTGACGGCGGCGGCGGTGACGGCGAGGAGGGAGGTCGCGAAGGCGGTGGCGGTTTGCGCTAGAATACTCTTTGTTCCCAAGTTCAGCCTTCGCGGTCTTAGATCAGGAGTCAGGTACCATGGCAAGCAGCCGCAGAGAGGCGCTCGAATACCACAGCACCGGAAGCCCGGGCAAGATCGAGGTCGTGCCGACCAAGTCGGTCTCGACTCAGCGCGACCTCACGCTGGCCTACTCGCCGGGCGTGGCGGAGCCCTGCCGCGAGATCGCCGAAAGGCCCGATGACGTGTTCAAGTACACCGCTCGCGGCAATCTGGTGGCGGTGGTGTCGAACGGAACCGCGGTCCTGGGCTTGGGAAACATCGGGCCGCTGGCGGCCAAGCCGGTCATGGAAGGCAAGGGCGTGCTCTTCAAGCGCTTCGCCGGTATCGACGTCTTCGATCTCGAGGTGGACGCCCGCGAAGCCGAGGACGTGATCCGCTTCTGCGAGATGCTGGGCCCCACAGTCGGGGGAATCAACCTGGAGGACATCGCCGCCCCCGAGTGCTTCGTGATCGAGCGCACGCTCCGGGAGACTCTCGACATCCCGGTCTTCCACGACGATCAGCACGGCACGGCGATCATCGCGGCGGCGGCGTTCCTCAACGCGCTGGACCTCGTGGACAAGAAGGTGGAGGACGTGCGAGTCGTCTTCAGCGGGGCGGGGGCCTCGGCGCTCTCCACCGCGTCCCACCTGCGCCGGCTGGGAGCCTCTCCCGAGAACATCGTGCTCTGCGACTCGCGGGGCGTGATCCACAACGGGCGCGACTCGGGCATGAACGAGTACAAGGAGCCCTTCGCCGTCGCCACCGAGGCGAGGACCCTGGAAGAGAGCCTCGTCGGCGCGGACGTGTTCATCGGTCTCTCGGTCAAGGGGATAGTCTCACCCGAGATGGTCCGATCGATGGCTCGCGACCCGATCATCTTCGCTCTTGCGAACCCCGATCCCGAGATCCTCCCGGAGGAGGCGAGGGCGGTGCGCGGCGACGCCATCATCGCCACCGGACGTTCGGACTACCCGAACCAGGTAAACAACGTCCTCGGTTTTCCCTTCATCTTCCGGGGCGCTCTCGATGTCCGGGCGCGCGGGATCAACGAGGAGATGATGCTCGCCGCCACTCTCGCTCTGGCGGAGCTTGCGCGTCAGGAGGTGCCGGAGGCGGTACGGGGCGCCTACTCCGACAACGACCTCCGCTTCGGCCGGGACTATCTGATCCCGAAGCCCTTCGACCACAGGGTCCTCTTCTATGTGGCGCCCGCCGTCGCCGCAGCGGCCATCCGCAGCGGACTCGCCCGCAAGGCGCTGGACCTGGCGGAGTACCGCGACAGCCTGCACGCCCTTCTGGGGCCCGGTCGCGCCCTGATGAGCGCCACCCGCGCCCGCGCCCGCGCCAGACCGGCTCGGGTCGTCTTTCCGGAGGGTCACAACGTGAACGTGATCCGCGCGGCTTCCGAGCTCGCGGCCGAGGGCGCCTGCCGTCCAGTCCTGCTGGGCAGGCCCCCCCGGGTGGCGGAGAAGGCGGAGTGGATGGGTCTCGACATGTCCGGTGTCGAAGTGGTCTACGCTGCCGAGATGAAAGCCGAGAGGCGCAGGTACGCCGACGAGCTTTACCGGAAGCGCGCTCGCAAGGGGCTGACCCTCGCCGAGGCCAGATGGAACCTCTTCAAACCGGTATATTTCGGCCTGTCCATGCTCCAGGACGGCGCCGCCGACGCAATGGTGGCGGGGATCGAGGCGAAGTACAGCGAGGTCCTGCGCTCCGCGCTGCACGTGGTGGGATCCGAAGAGGGCATCGACCGCGTCTCGGGGCTGCACGTGATCGCGTTGCGGAATCGGGATCTCGTTTTTCTGGCCGACACCACGGTCAACATCGACCCCGACGCCGAGACTCTGCGCGACATCGCGGTGCAGACGGCGACCTTCGTCAGAAGGCTGGGCGTTACTCCCCGGGTCGCTATGGTTACATTCTCCAACTTCGGATCGGTGCGTCACGAGGAGTCTCTGAAGATGGCGAGGGCCGTGGAGCTCGTACGCGCGGCGGATCCGGAACTGGAGATCGACGGCGAGATGCAGGCGGACACCGCCGTGGATCAGGCGAAATTAGAGAACATCTATCAATTCACCCATCTGAGCGGACCTGCCAACGTCCTCATCTTTTCACGACTTTCCGCCGCCAACGCCGCCTACAAGCTTCTCGACCGCCTCGGAGGAGCCGACTCGATCGGCCCGATTCTGTTGGGGATGGCCAAGCCGCTCCACATTCTCGAACGGGGTTGTTCGGTCCAGCACATCGTGAACCTGGCGACGATCGCGACAGTCGACTGGCAGACCCGCGCGAGATCAATCGACAACACCACCGATGTCTGAGCTAGACCCGAACACGCTGGCGCCCGGACTGGCGCCTTCCAAAGGGGTACACGCACGCCGGAGCACGGCCGAGCTCTGCGAGCTGGCTCTCATCCGAGGAGAGGGCCGCCTTACCGACATGGGAGCCTTCGCCGCCGTCACCGAGCCGCATACGGGCCGGTCGCCGAACGATCGCTTCATCGTCCGAGACGACGCCACCGACGGCGCTGTGGGCTGGGGAGCCCACAACCGACCATGTTCGGTCGACGGAGCCCGGGCGTTGCGCGAGGACCTGATCGCCCATCTGGCTCGACGTCCGCTGGTCGTCCATGACGCCCGGGCCGGAGCGCATCCCGGACATGCGGTGGGAGTGCGGTTGATCACCGAGAGCGCTTGGCACGCGATGTTCGCGCGCAACATGTTTCTGCGTCTGGCAGCAGCCGAACTCGCCGATTTCGTCCCTGACTTCACCATCCTGCACGCGCCTTCGCTCCAGGCCTCTCCGGAGCGGCACGACACGGCGTCGGAGACGGCTATCGTCACGGACTTCACGAACAGGGAGGTGCTGATCGCGGGGACGCGGTACGCCGGCGAGATCAAGAAGTCGATCTTCGCGGTCCTCAACTTCCTTCTTCCCGACGAGGGCGTGCTGCCCATGCACTGCTCGGCCAACGTGGGGCTGGAAAAGGGCGACGCGGCTCTCTTCTTCGGCCTCTCCGGTACGGGGAAGACGACTCTGTCCGCCGATCCGGCTCGTGGTCTCATCGGCGACGACGAGCACGGCTGGGGCCCGGACGGGATCTTCAATTTCGAGGGCGGATGCTACGCCAAGACCATCGATCTTTCCGAAAGGACCGAGCCCGAGATCTTCCGGGCATCGCGCAGGTTCGGGACCATCCTGGAGAACGTGGCGCTCAACGGATCGCGCGCCGCGAATTTCGACGACCGCTCCATCACCGAGAACACTCGGGCCTCGTACCCGGTGCACTTCATCGAGAATGCGATCGAGCCTTCCCGGGCCGGTCACCCCCGGAACGTCGTCTTCCTTACGGCGGACGCCTTCGGGGTCCTGCCGCCCATCTCCCGACTGAGCCCCGACCAGGCCATGTACCACTTCCTCTCCGGTTACACCGCCAAGGTCGCGGGCACCGAGCGAGGAGTGACCGAACCTACCGCCACCTTCAGCGCCTGCTTCGGCGCGCCCTTCATGCCGAGACCGCCGGCCCGGTATGCGGCCATGCTCGGGGAGCTGCTCGCGAACCACGGCGCTGACGTCTGGCTCATCAATACCGGCTGGACCGGGGGCGGATACGGGGTCGGAAGCAGGGTCGCCCTACCGTACACCCGCGCGATGGTCGATGCGGCGCTGTCCGGGGCGCTCCGGGTCGGGTCGTTCCGCGTGGACGAGGTCTTCGGCGTCGCCGTTCCCAGGGCGGTCCCGGACGTTCCGGCGGATATCCTCACCCCCCGCGCCACCTGGTCCGATCCTGCCGCGTATGACGCAGCCGCGGGTCGGCTTGCCCGGATGTTCCACGACAACTTCGAGCGCTTCCGGGACGAGGTGGCGGACGGGGTGGCCGGGGCGGGGCCCAAACCGAGCTGACCGAACGAAGTCCGAGAGCCCGAAGATCTATGGAATACGCCGCCAACTACATCGACGGATCCTGGCGCAGGTCCGGCGGCGGGACGCTGGCGGTCACAAATCCGGCCACCGGGGAGGAGATAGGAAGGACCCCGCTCTCTTCGGCTGCCGAGGTGGACCTGGCGGTGCAGGCGGCCAGGGATGCGTTTCCCTCCTGGCGCGCCACCCCCGCCCCGGAGAGGGCGCGGACGCTCTTCCGCCTCAAGGCCCTCCTCGACGAGCATCACGACGAGCTCGCGCGCCGACTCACGGTCGAGCACGGCAAGCCCGTGGCGGAGACCTGGGGCGAGATCCGGCGGGGCATCGAGAACGTCGAACACGCCTGCGGCGTCCCGACCCTGATGATGGGCGACACCGTGGAGGGCGTCGCGGCGGGGATCGACTCCGCCACCTGGCGACAGCCCATCGGTGTTTTCGGCGTGGTCACGCCCTACAACTTCCCGGTGATGATCCCGCTCTGGTTCTGGCCGTACGCGGTGGCGACCGGCAACACCGTCGTTCTCAAGCCGAGCGAGCAGGATCCGCTCACCCACCAGCGCGTGACCGCGCTCGCCGAGGAGGCTGGGCTGCCCGCCGGCGTGCTGAACGTGGTCCATGGCGACCGGACCTGCGTGGAGGCGATCTGCGACCATCCGGACGTGGCCGGCGTCTCCTTCGTCGGTTCGAGCGCCGCGGCGGGGGCGGTCTACGCCCGAGCCGCCCGCAGCGGGAAGCGGGTCCAGGCCCTCGGCGGAGCCAAGAATCATCTGATCGTGCTTCCCGACGCCGATCTCGACCGGGCCTCCGAGGCCTGCTCGGCTTCGATCTTCGGTTCGACCGGGCAGCGCTGCCTGGCGGGGAGCGTGATAGTCGGCGTTGGAGATGCGCACGCTCCGCTCCGTGAACGCTTCCTGGACCACGCGGCCTCCATCCGCCTGGGCGACGGTCTGGAACCTGAGACCGGCATGGGTCCCGTCATCTCGGAGGCGCACCGGGCGCGCGTGCAAGGCTACATCGACCGAGCGGAGGCCGAGGGAGCCGGCCTCGCCCTCGACGGCAGAAGCGCGACGGTGGCGGGTCTGGAGTCGGGCTACTGGCTTGGCCCCACCGTCTTCGAGCAGGTCAGACCGGAGAGCGAGCTGGGATCGGAGGAGGTCTTCGGGCCGGTCGCGGCGCTCAATCGGGCCGACTCCGTCGACGCCGCGCTGGAAATGCTCGGCCGGAGCAGCCACGGCAACGCTTGTTCGATATTCACGACGAGCGGGAAGGAGGCGCGCGAGTTCCGTTACCGCGCCGGAATCTCCATGATCGGGGTCAACGTCGGCGTGGCGGCTCCCATGGCCTTTTTCCCGTTCGGCGGGGCCCGGGCGAGCTTCTACGGAGACCTGAAGGCGCAGGGAAGGGACGCGGTGTCGTTCTATACCGATCAGCGGGTGGTGATCGAACGCTGGTGATGCTCCGCGCGCTGTTTTCGGCCCCCGCCGCCCCGTGCACGTTCGACGGCCGGCCGGCAGTCTTTCCCCGTCTGCCGGTACATGGTAAGATTTTAGGAGCCCGGGCGTAAGCCAACTCCCACCCCCAACGGAGGAACCAGCATGAATCCGAACCTGCGCCACCTGTCAATGGTGGTATCGGCCGCAACGGCAACCTTGCTCGTCGCCTGCGAGACCATCTCGCTCGAACCCGCCAGCGAGGCGACCACCATCCGTATCGAACCCCAGGACCTCTTCATCCAGGAGGGACAGACCGGTACGCTCAGAGTGGTGGTGCTCGACCAGAACGATCGCGAGATGCCGTCCCCCCCCACCTGGGCCCCGCCTCAGTGGAACATCACCGGCGCCGGCCTGAAGATAGGGCCGGACGGCTCGGTCGAGGGACTCCGGGGAGGTTTCAACAACGCCATCGCCCGGGTTGCCGGTAAGAGCGCGGCCGTCTCGGTCAAGGTCCAGCCCGACGAGGTAGCCCTAAGGGCCGTGCTCTACCTCAACCAGGCCGCGCAGAACCAGTCCGCCGGAGTTCGTACGATCGCGGGCAGGGCCGGCCTGCTCCGGGCGTTCGTCCTGGGCGACGAAGGCAGCTTCTACGAGCCTTCGGTCAAGGCGATGCTCTACCTGGGCGACGAAGAGGTCTACTCGGTCACCATGACGCCGGAAGGCGACTACCTGCCGGAACGGGTTGACGAGGGCAGGCTCGACCGATCCTATAACGCGGTGATCCCCGGGGAGCACATCCAGGAAGGACTTGAAATAGTGCTCGACATGGACGTGAACGACGTGATTCCGCTCAAGGCGGGCTCGTCGAAACGTTGGCCGGCCACGGGAAGGGTGGCGATGAACGTGATCCAGCTCGAAACCATGAGGTTGATGGTGGTTCCCACCTTGCAGAGCCTCTTCCCTGGTAACACCGACGGGATCACTTGGGCGAACAGGCTCACCACCACCGGCAACGACACGAGGCTGACGCGGGCTCTGCGCCCGATTTCCGACTTCGAGATCACCGTCCACGAGATCTTCACCACGGACCAGGACATACGAAGCGGGAACGGGTGGAGCCGGTGGCTCGCGGAGATCGGGTTACTTCGATCCGTCGAGGACCACAAAGGCTACTACTACGGTACGACCGATCTTCCACCGGGCTCCGCCTACGGAGGGCTGGGATGGGTCGCCCGACCCTGGAGCGTCGGCGGCGACTGGGACGACGTCATGGCTCACGAGCTCGGCCACAACATGAGTCTGTATCACGCTCCCTGCGGCGGAGCGGGTGACCCGGACCCGGCGTTTCCATACGGAGAGGGCGACATCGGCATCTGGGGCTACAACGTCGAGGGCGGCCGGCTCATGCCTCCGTTCGATTTCAAGGACGACATGAGCTACTGCGACCCCACCTGGGTGAGCGACTTCCACTTCCAGCGGGCGATCGAGTTCCGACAGACCGAGCCGTTCGCCGACGCCGCGCCCGCCGATCGGATCCCCCGACTCTACGTCTCGGGCGGCGTGATCCGCGGTGGTGGAATCGAGTTCTATCCTTCCTACGTGATCGAGAGCGGTCCGCTGACCCCGGACGGCGTAGGAGAGTATTCGCTGGAGGGCGTGACCGCGGACGGCTCGATCCTCTTCTCCCATCGCTTCACTCCCCACAGGAACGGCAACGGCGGCGCAGGTTTCACGTTCGCCCTCCCCTTCGAGGCGACATGGACCCACGAACTCGACCGGATCAAGGTCGACGGCCCGGCGGGTCCGGCGTACCTCGACCACAACAGCCAGGCAGCCTCCGCCATTGTCGTGAACCCGGAGTCGGGACAGGTCACGGCCATCACCAGCGACCTGGCCCGCGTGTCGGCTGCGGACGGCGCCGTGATCGCCATCAGCGCCGGGCTCCCCATTTTCGAGGATGAAATTCGATGACTATTTCAAGAATCGGCTTGACCGCGACCCTGCTTGCGCTCGTTGCGGCGGGTTCGTCTTCGGACGCGGCCGCGCAGGTGTCGGGGCCTGGTGACATCACGATCGAACTGGGCGGTGGCGGATCGATCGGAGGGCACAGCTCCTCCGCGGCCGGCCTGGAAACCGCGGCCGAATTGTCCTACCACGCCTTGTTCGGATACAGACTGAGCGAATCTCTCTCCGTCTTCGGCGGCTACGCTCGCACCGCCTACGGCTGCGAGAACGCCTACTGCAGGACCATCAACCCGGTGCTGACCGCCCAGCACGGCGTGGTTGGAGCCGAGTTGAACCGGGGTGGCGGCTGGCTGAGAGTCGGGGCCGCCTACGGAGCGTCCAAGGGCGTCCCGGCGGAGCTGACCCAACTGCCGCCTTCGGATCCGTCCCAGGGCCTGGGCGCCTTGATCAGCGTCGGGACCACCTGGGGCCGCGGGGCCTTCAGGGCTCGTCCGTTCCTCTCCTATCTGTACTACCTGACGGACGACGCCGTCGCGGGAGGCGGCCACGGCATAGCCCTGACTGCGGGGTTCGGGTTCCAGTTCCGGTTGGTAGGCGGTTGATCGAGGTAGGGACGGACGCTCGGCGATGAGCCGGGCAGGCTTAATTGACGGCAGCCCGGATACACAACGGGCTGCCGCACCCGATACGGAAGGTTGAACACGAGGGAGGCGGTTCTGGACGGGCAGCGCGACCTGCTGTTGCCCTCCATGCTCCACCTCTACTCGGAGCCGCTCGTGCTCGCGGAAGGGGAAGGCGCCCGTGTGCGGGACGCCGACGGAAGAGAGTACCTCGATCTCTTCAGCGGTATCCTGACCACGTCGGTGGGGCACTGTCATCCCAGAGTGACCGCGGCTGTGGCCGATCAAATGGCCAGGCTGGGTCACACCTCGACGCTATACGCCACCGAGCCGCAGGTCGAGGCGGCCCGACGCATCGCGCGCATAGCTCCCGGCAAACTCAGGCGTACCTTCTTCACCAACTCCGGGACCGAAGCGATCGAGACCGCTCTCATGATGGCGTGTCTCGCGACCGGGCGCAGCGAGATCGTGGCCTTGCGCATCGGCTACCACGGCCGCTCGTTCATGGCGACGAGCGTCACCGCTCACTCGGGATGGCGCCCCCTGTCGACGCCGGTTGCCGGGGTCAAGCACGCCCGCGCCCCGAATCCGTATCGCTGTCCGTGCGGAGGCGGGTGCTCGGACGGCTGCGTGGACTACTACCTGGCGGACCTGGAGGAGACGATCGTCACCACCACCAACGGTCGGCCCGCCGCGTTCATCGCCGAGACGGTCATGGGCGTGGCCGGCTACGTGGTGCCTCCGCCGGAGTACTTCCAGGGCGCCGCCGAGATCATCCGCTCCAGAGGCGGTCTGCTCGTGATAGACGAGGTGCAGGCGGGCTTCGGACGCTGCGGAAAGCATTGGTTCGGGATCGAACACTGGGGGGTCGAGCCCGACATCATGGTGATGGCGAAGGGAATCGCCAACGGTGCGCCGGTAGGAGCCACCATCGCCAGCGACGAGGTGGCGCGCGCCTGGCGAGGCAAGACCATCTCGACCTTCGGCGGCAGCCCGCCGAGCATGGCCGCTCTCTGCGCCACCCAGGACGTGCTGGCGGAGAACGCCGCGCCGGCGAACGCGGAGACGCGGGGCGGCGAGCTGCGGGTCGGCCTCGAAGCCATCCAGGCACGCCATCCGTGGATCGGCGACGTGCGCGGGATGGGGCTCATGCAAGCCCTGGAGATCGTGAAGGACCCCGCGTCCAAGACGCCCGATCAGGAGAGGATCGCCCGGCTCATGGAGGCCACTCGCGAGGAGGGCCTGCTGGTCGGGCAAGGCGGCCTGCACGGTACCGTGGTGCGCATCGGGCCGTCGCTACTCGTCACCGCCGACGAGATAGCCGAAGGGCTGGAGAAGCTGGCTCGCGCCTGCGAGAAGGCCGAGTGAGGGCGCCCTCCCGTCCGTCCCGCCCAAGGCCCGGCAGCCGTCCGCCGCTCGCGGTCGCAGCCGACGCCTGATGCGCTGAGATGCCCGCCGAGGCCTGGGCTCTGCTCGCGCTCGGGGTAATCCCCGGACTCGCGCTCGTACTGGTTTCGCGCTTTCGGAGCGGTGGTGACGGGCGCAGAGGAGAAGACGGCTGAGCGCGGTCGTCGCGGTGCTCGTCGGATACCTCGCGGTCCTGCTCGCCATCGGACTGTGGGCGCGCCGAGCCTCGGGCGACATGGCTGGCTATTACATCGCCGGCAAGCGACTGCCCTCGTGGGTGATCGCGTTCTCGAGCAACGCGACCGGCGAGAGCGCTTGGCTGCTGCTGGGGTTGACCGGCATGGGCTACCTGGTCGGGGTCCACGCCTTCTGGGTGATAGTCGGCGAGGTGCTGGGCGTGGCGTGCGCCTGGGTCTTCGTCGCCCGACCCTTCAAGGCCTACACCGACAGGATCGGCGCGATCACCGTTCCCGACTACCTCGCCCACCGGTTCGGCGACCGCCGCCACCTCTTCCGCTGGATCGGCGCGGTGATCGCCATCACGATGGTCACCGCTTACGCAGCAGCCCAGTTCACCGCGTCGGGCAAGGCTTTCGACTCCTTCCTCGACACCGGGTACGAGTGGGGCGTCTGGCTCGGTCTCCTGATCGTCCTTTTCTATACCACGGTGGGCGGATTCAAGGCGGTCGCGTACTCCGACTTCGTGCAGGGAGCCCTCATGCTCGGCTGCCTGATCGTGCTGCCTCTGGTGGCGATGAGCGAGGCCGGCGGATTCGATGCGACCATGGCCGCCCTGCGCGACGCGGATCCGGCCTTGCTGGCTCCCATGGGTGCGGAGGGAGGATTGGCCGGTGCGCTGACCGCAGTCGGTTACGTCGCCATAGGCTTCGCCTTTCTGGGATCGCCGCAACTCCTGACTCGGTTCATGGCGGCAAGGAATCAGAAGCAGATCCGGGACGGCGGACTCTGGGCGGTGCTCTGCGTGATCGGCTTCGACGTGGGCGCCGTATTCGCTGGGATGGCGGGAAGGACCTTGTTTCCCGGACTGGCCGACCCGGAGACCGTACTGCCGGAGATGAGCGCGGCGCTCTTCCCGGCTGTCGTGACCGGGATCGTCCTGGTGGTCGTTCTCGCGGCGATAATGTCCACTGTCGACTCGCTCCTGCTGTGGGCGTCGTCGGCCGTGGTGCGAGATGTCGGACAGAAGGCGCTCAAGCTGAAGATCGGCGAACGCGACCTGACCAGGCTCGGCAAGCTCGTCACCGTGATCCTCGGCTTCGCGGGCGTGCTGATCGCACTCGCCGAGAACCGGGTGATCTTCACCTTCGTGCTCTTCGCCTGGTCCGGCATAGCGAGCGCCTTCACGCCGGTCGTGCTCTGCTCGCTCTTCTGGTCGCGGACCACGCTCAAGGGCGCGGTAGCCGGAATGGTGGGCGGCTTCCTGGCGGCGGCGCTCTGGACCGCGGATCTCTTCGGACAGCCGTCGCTGAAGACGCGGTTCTACGATCTCTACGAGATGATTCCCGGCTTCGCCGCAGGCTTCGCTCTCTGCGTCGGAGTAAGCCTGCTGACCCGCCACCGCTCCGAGACGGTGGAGCTCCTGAACGAGGTGCGGGGGGAGGCCGGCGGACCGAAGCGGCTGCGTTGACTCCGGTCACGGTTTCGGTTAATCTTCGCGGGCCAGGTCGCCCCCGGCTGCTGGACCTGTTCTGCGGCGCCGGTGGTGCCGCGTTGGGCTACTACGCTTCCCCTCCCTGTCAGGCGTACTCCGACACGAAGGACAAACGCAAGAAACATTATGGAAAGACCGATGAGTGGCGGGATTTCGTGACTGTCACGGGACATGGCACTTAGCGAAGAGGCCGTCAGTGAGCGCGAAAATCTCGCTTGTTGGCGCACTTCCTTGAGCATGTCCGTCCGCTCCGCCACCCTCATCCGTTGGCTCACACTCGCGGCAGCCATCCAAATGCCGGTCGTTCTCGTCGCCCAGGATCGCACCGAGCTGACGCTGCCCGACCTCGACCATCCCGTCGAGATCATCGTGGACCACTGGGGCATCAGCCACATCTACGCCGAGAGCGAGCGCGACCTCTTCTTCGCTCAGGGGTGGAACGCCGCCCGCGACCGTCTCTTCCAGCTCGAGATGTGGAGAAGGCAGGCGAGCGGGACCGTTTCCGAGATCCTTGGAGAACGTGAGCTCCGCCGGGACATCGGCACCCGACTCTTCAGGTTCAGACGGGATTTGACCCAGGAGCTCAACCACTATCATCCCAAGGGCGAGATGATAATCGGCGCGTTCGTCGACGGCATCAACGCCTACATCGACCGGACGCGGCACGACCCCGACCTTCTTCCCGTCGAGTTCGGGTTGCTGGGCATCGAGCCCGGGGAGTGGACTCCCGAGATCGTCATTTCGCGCCATCAGGGGCTGCTCGGCAACATCGGCCAGGAGCTCGCAGTCGGACGCCGGGTCGCCGCGATAGGGGCGGAGGCGGTCAAGCGCGCCGGCAGCTTCGGTCCCGGAGACCCCGACCTTTCGCTCGATCCCGCGATAGACGGAGACGCTCTCTCCGAAGACATACTCGGGATCTACAACGCCTTCCGCGGTCCGGTGCGCTTTCGCCCGGAAGACATCGTCGCCGAACATCGGGGCGACGCCGACAGCTTCGCGATGCTGGAACGCGCGGCCGCCCTCGCGAGCGCTGCGCCGGAATACGACTCGGAGGCGGACATCGGTTCCAACAACTGGGTGGTGAACGGTCGCTACACCGAGAGCGGCTATCCGATGATGGCGAACGACCCGCACCGAGTTCAGGCGGCTCCCTCGCTCCGCTACTGGGTGCACCTGGTGGGCCCGGGATGGAACGTCATCGGCGGCGGCGAGCCGAGCCTGCCCGGGGTGTCGATCGGTCACAACGGCCACGGCGCCTGGGGACTCACCGTCTTCGCCACCGACGCCGAGGATCTCTACGTCTACCGGACCAATCCCCAGAACCCGCTCGAATACCGCTACCGGGGAAGCTGGGAGACGATGACGGTCGTCCGCGAGAGCATTCCGGTGAAAGGGAAGGAGAACCACGTCGCCGAGCTCAGATACACCCGCCACGGACCGGTCGTTTTCGAGGACCGCGAGCGGGGTCTCGCCTACGCCGTGCGCGCGGGCTGGATGGAGATCGGGGGTGCTCCCTACCTGGCGTCGCTACGCATGGATCAGGCCAAGACCTGGGAGGAGTTCGTCGAGGCCTGCACCTACTCGAACATTCCCGGCGAGAACATGGTGTGGGCGGATCGCGAGGGCAACATCGGCTGGCAATCGGTGGGCATCGCCCCCATCCGTCGCAATTGGAGCGGACTGGTGCCCGTCCCCGGCGACGGGCGCTACGAGTGGGACGGCTACCTGCCCATGCGCGCCAAACCTCACGTCTTCAACCCGCAGGAAGGCTACTTCGCAACCGCGAACAACGACCTCGTCCCGCGCGACTACGAGTACATGGACGCGGTGGGCTTCTCATGGTCCGACCCCTACCGCTGGCTGCGCATCGTTGAAGTGCTGGGGAGCGGGACGCGCTTCTCCATCGGCGACATGATGAAACTCCAGACCGACGAGCTATCCATCCCTGCGCGTCAGCTCGTGCCCATGCTGAAGGATGTCGAGCCGCCGGAAAACCGCGTGCGCAGGGCGATGGAACTCCTGCTCGATTGGGACCGCCGCGTGAGCGCCGGCTCGACCGCCGCCGGTCTCTACGTCGCCTGGGAGGCGGAGCTGCGCAGACTGGTGCGCGAGCGCCTGGTGCCGGACGGGGTCTCGATGACCATTTCTCTGCACAAGACCATCGAGGCCCTGTCGGTGCCTCCGGGCGAGTTCGGAGACGACCCCCTGGCCGCTCGAGACGGGATCCTGCTGGAGGCGCTGGAGGGTGCGATGGCGAAGCTGACCACCAAGCTCGGCCCTGACTCGGGCGGCTGGACGTGGGGCCAGGAGGACTATCACCACATCTACCTCCGCCATCCGCTGAGCAACGCGGTCGACGCCGAGACGCGGGCCCTGCTCGAGGTCGGTCCGCTTCCCCGCGGCGGTTACGGCTTCACAGTGAACCAGACCGGCAACGGCGACAACCAGACCTCAGGGGCGTCGTTCCGCATCATCGTGGACACCGGAGACTGGGACCGCTCGGTCGGCATGAACAATCCGGGACAGAGCGGCGATCCCGAATCGCCCTTTTACCGGAATCTGTTCGAGGAGTGGGCCGCGGATCGCTTCCACCCGGTCTACTACTCGCGGGATCGGGTCGAGTCGGTGGAGTCGCTGCGCATCGCCTTGACGCCGGGGGGCTGATTC
Source organism: Gemmatimonadota bacterium (assembly GCA_021295815.1). Classification (NCBI taxonomy): domain Bacteria; kingdom Pseudomonadati; phylum Gemmatimonadota; species Gemmatimonadota bacterium. Next base: position 88,406 of record JAGWBQ010000010.1, read on the forward strand.
TTTTCAGGTTTGGTCTAACATCCTGCGGTTCGGTGCAAGATCGGAAGATGAACCGACCATGACTAAAGCAGTCGGTACGCCAGGAACGCTCCGACCCAACCCAGCGCGAGCATGTATGCGAACTGGAGCGCGGGCCATTTCCAGCCGCCTGTCTCTCGTCGCATGACCGCCACGGTGGACATGCACTGGAGCGCGAACGCGAAAAAGAGGAGCAGCCCCATCGCCGCCGCCGGCTCCAACTGCGCTTGGAGCGCGTCCAGAAGACCCTCCGAGCTCTCGTCCGCGTCATCGCCGACGCCGTAGATGACGCCGAGCGTCCCAACGATGACCTCGCGGGCGGCGAGCGACGATATGATTCCCACGCCCACCTGCCAGTCGTAGCCGAGCGGCTCGATCAGCGGCTCGATCACGCGGCCGGTCGAAGCCAGGGCGCTTTCCTCGAACGGCGGAGGCTCGCCGTCGACCCGGGGGAACTGGGAGAGCCCCCAGAGCACGACCGAGACCGTCAGAATCATTTTGCCCGCCCGACCCAGGAAAATACGGGACCGGTCCAGAAGTCGCAGACCGATGGAGCGCACGGTCGGCCAGCGGTAGGGCGGAAGCTCGAGGATGAATGCCGCTCTCGGCGCCCGCAGCAGGGTGCGCCGGAGGAGAAAGGCCGTTCCGACGGCCGCGAAGATACCGAGCAGATAGAGCGCCAGAAGAGTCGCGGCCTGGGTTCCGAAGAACGGTCCCAGCAGCGGTCCGGCCGGGATGAAGGCGGCGATGAGCAACGCGTAGACGGGGAGCCTGGCCGAACAGGTCATGAAGGGCGTGACGAAGATGGTGGCGAGCCGATCGTCCTCGTTCTCGACCGTTCGAGCCGAGAGGATGGCCGGTATGGCGCAGGCGTACCCGGAGAGCAGCGGCAGGAAGGCCCGTCCCTGCAGGCCGATGCGGTACATGAGTCGATCCGCTATCGTCGCGGCCCGAGCGAGATACCCCGAGTCCTCGAGGACTCCCAGAAACAGAAAGAGCACGAGTATCTGCGGCAGGAAGATGACCACCGCGCCGACACCCGCCCACACCCCGTCCACGAGCAGGCTGCTGAACCAGCTCTCCGGCAGGGAGGAATCGAGCCAGGCCCCCGACGCGCCCACCGCACGGTCCACCAGATCCATCAGCGGGGCCGCCCAGGCGAAGATGGCCTGGAAGACGAGAGCCGCCACCGCCAGGAAGACCGCCGGTCCCGCAAGCCTGTGCAGGAAGATGGCGTCGAGCCGTCTTGTCCAGCGCGAAGGCCCCGGGGCGCGATGACCGGAGCGGGCCAGCAGGCGCTGGAGCTGACCCCGACGGGCGACCAGGTCGTCCACCGTAGGCAGCCGTCGGCCGGGAGGCGAACCGGCGCCGATCAGCGGGTGACCGCGTTCCTCCCCGCGCGGCTTGACCGAAAGAAGAAAACCGAGAAGCTCGTCCATGCCGACCCCCGAGCGGGCCACCGAACGACACGCGCCGACTCCGGTGCGAGCGCTGAACAGCTCCGGGTCGAGCGTTCCGCCCCTGGCTTCCAGTTCGTCGAACATGTTCAGCACGACGAAGGTCGGAAGACCGAACTCCAGCAGCGGATCGAGCAGCATGAGGTCGGTCTCGGCCCGGGTGGTATCGACCACGAGCACGATCGCGTCGGGCTTGGCCGTACCCTCCATCCTCCCATGAAGAACGTCGAGGGTCACTCGTTCGTCCAGGGAGCGGGCGGAGAGTGCGCGCATGCCGGGCAGGTCGACGAGTTCGACCCTCCTGCCACCTCCGAGTTCGACCGTTCCCTTGTGCTTCTCGACGGTCACGCCGGGGTAGTTGGCGACCTTCTGCCTGAGACCGGTGAGCCGGTTGAAGAGCGTCGTCTTGCCCGCGTTGGGGGGGCCGACGACGGCGACGAGAGGAGTCAGGAAACCTCGGGCGTCGCCGGTCCCTGGTTCTCGTCGGAAAGCGTTTCGGGGGCGAGCTCGCCTTTCGTGCCGGAGTCGGTGCTTTCAGTCCCGCTCGCTTCGTGTTGTGAAGCGGCGCCGCGTTTGTCGAGGACCTTGCGGAGGTCGCACTCGGCCTGCGGCTTCACCCAGAGGAGCCGAGCCGTTTCCTTCCGCAAAGCGAAGCAGACGCCGTCGGCGCTCACGACGGTGTCGCCGGAGGGTGTCGCGCGCACCCGGCAGAGAGAGCAGCCGGGCACGATGCCGCTGTCGAGCAGCGGAGCGGCCTCCTCCGGGGAGAGTCCGATCTCGACGAGCTCCATCTCGGTCAGAGGAAGCGCGTCCATCAGGGATATGCGCCGATCCTTCTCGGACGAGGGTCGGGATCGGCGGGAAGTGTCTATCGACATCGCGTCATGGCAAGCAACTTTCATTCCGTGCGGGCTCGAAATCCGTTCGGTGCGAAAGTTACCCTAACCACGGAAGGATGTCACCCTCCTCCGGCAACGCGAGCTAGGGGGAGGCGTTGGGCGCGAGCGCCCGCACCGCCCGGCGCGACGTGGCGGCGGCCCGAGGGACGGCGACGACCGAGACCGAGATGGTTCATGAGCATACATGTGCGTATATGCTCATATGGTTTGCGCTCCCGGCGAACGTCCCCATGTTCCACGGTGACGGATTCACCCTTTACGACGGACCGAGATGACCGGAACCCCGAAGCTCCCCATCCGCGCCCTCGTGACAGTGCTGCTCCTGCCTCTCGCCGCGACGGTGTTCGTGGCCTGCGGCGAATCCCCCACACCGGTGGACGACCCGCCAGACGCGGCGCTGACGGTTTACGAGCACCTCGGCCCCGACGGAAAACCCGCGAGTTTCACCATGTCGGATGGCTCGTGGTCAGGGAAGACCTACCCTGTCCGGTTTGTGCGAGTCGATGCGGAAGGGGGT
>JAGWBQ010000011.1:0-96377 GCA_021295815.1 Gemmatimonadota bacterium
CCTGTCGAGGGTGAAGGAGATCATGCCCGAGGCCGGAAGAGCGCTCAGCGTCTCCTACCGCGTCGTATTCTGAGCCCCACCCTTCATATAGGACGGTTGACCCGGAACTTCACGATGGGCGCCTCCGTCGCCCGGTGCCCGAAGCGCGGAGATCCATCAGCGTGGCATACAGGGTCGTCTTCTGGAGCGAGCTCCCGGCAGTTGCGGAGACGCTTCGCGACAGGAACGGCCAGAAAACAACATCAACGAGGTAAAGAAAGATGAGACATTCGAGACTGAGACTACCGTTCGCCCTGCTGACCGCAGGCATCCTGGCTCTCTCGGCATGCGAGAGTGCGACCGAACCCGAAGAAGACCATGGGCGTGATGCTGGTGCTGAGCGGCCAGACCATCGCGTCCTACGATGGGCACGACGGTGAGTGGACCGGAGAGCTGGAGGTCGAGCCGGGCGAGGAAACCGCCCACATCAGCGTACGCTTCGTGGACCACGACGGTGCGGCGGTGGAACTGGACGACGACTTCTACCTGGAAGTGGACGTCGAGGACGAATCCGTCGCGGAATTTGAACAGGACACCCCGGGAGAGTTCGGAGGCCACCTGCACGGGCAGGGCGAGGGCGACACCGAGATCACCTTCAGCCTGATGCACGGCGCGGTCGGGTCCGGACACGCGGACTTCGTGACCGCACCACTCCACATTCACGTACACGAGCACGACGACGGCTAGGCAGACTTAGACCGCCGGAGCGGGTACCGGCGGCGAACCACCGATCCGGGGCGCGGGAGCTCCTTCGGCGCGAAGCCGCTGATATGGTGCTGCTCCCGAGGGACTTGCGACGGGGCGGGATTCGGCCCATCGTGAACTCATGCTTCGACCGCCGCGCCCCGATCCGGTAGCCGCCCTCGCTCTCTGCGTCCTTCTCGCCGGCTGCGGCGAGGGCGCCACCGAACCCGTCGCGACCCGAATAGGCGTCTCGCCGGAAGAAGCCCTCCTCGTACGGGCGGGGGACGCCGTCAAGTTCACGGTGAACGCCAGCGACGCCGAGGGGCGCAGGGTCACCGGGGCGGCCGCCTGGGAAGTGGACGATCCCTCCGTCGCGACCGTCACCCAGAACGGGCGGGCCTCGGCGGTCGGCTCCGGCGTCACCACGGTCTCCGCAACCATCGGCGGGTTGACCGGCCGGGCCCGACTCGAGGTGTACATCCCCGAGGTCGTGGAAGAATATCTGCCGGGAGAGGATTACTGGGGCCGACTCGGCTACACCCAGTACGTTCCGGGCCGTCTGCCCCTCGTGCTGTCGGCGGGGCACGGCGGATCCCTTCGCCCGAGCGAGATCGCCACCCGGACCTACGGCACCACCGGGTCCGATCGCAACACGCTCGAGCTCACGCTCACGGTGAGGGCTGCCTTGGTGGAGCTCACCGGTTACGCCCCGCACGTCGTCCTCTCGCACCTCCACCGTTCACGGCTCGACCCGAATCGCGAGATCGTGGAGGCGGCGCAGGGCAACATCTACGCCGAGCATGCGTGGGGGGAGTATCACGAGATGGTCCGGATCGCGCGCAGGCAGGTCGAATTGACGTCGGGTAGCGGGCTCTATCTCGATATGCACGGCCATGCGCACACGATCCAGCGCGTCGAGCTCGGCTACCTCCTGACCTCGGAAGATCTGAACCTCGCCGACGTGAATCTGAACTCGCTTTCCTATGTCGCGCGCTCGAGCATACGCGACCTGGGGCGAGACTCCCCGATCCCCTTTTCGGCGCTGCTCCGGGGGCCGACCTCGCTGGGCGGCTACCTGGAAGCCGAGGGCGTGCGCGTGGTGCCGAGCCCGTCAGACCCGTCCCCCGGCGCCGATCCCTACTGGCGGGGCGGTTACAGCACGCGCATCCACGGCTCGGTCGAGGACGGCGAGGTCGTGAGCGGGGTTCAGCTCGAGCATCACTGGGACGGCCTGCGCGACACCGAAGAAAGCCACGCCACCTACGCCCCGAAGCTCGCCCGTTCGGTGCGGGCCTTCATGCTGGCGCACTACGGATTCTTCGAGCCGGGCTAGAATCGAATCGAATCCCCCATGGCCGACGACCAGCCCGGGAAACGCCGGTCCGGGACGGCTCGACGGTCCACAAGCTGCATCACCGCGCTGGTGTGCGCGCGAACCTCCCGCATCAGTACCGGGCCAGCACCCTGACCACGTCGTCGATCTTTCTCCGCACCTCGTTCGCGGGCATCCCCGACCCGTTCGAGAGGATGGAGAAGACAACCTCCCGTCCGGAAGCGGTCGTCAGGTAGCCCGAGAGGGAGTTGACGTTCGAAATGGTGCCTGTCTTGGCCGCGAGTCGGCCCTCCAGGTCGAGCAGACGCGACTCCAGGGTCGAGTCCTCCTCTCCCGGCGCGGCGAGCGCGTCGTAGAGTTGGGGACCGTAGCTCTCGGCGCGAGTTCGGTTGAGAAGCCGCACCATCCCCATGGGTGAGACGAGATTGTAGGCGGAGAGCCCGGAGCCGTCGTGCGGCGAGAAGTGGGCGGCATCGATCCGCATCTCGTCCGCCAGAAACTCGCGCATCACGCGAACTCCCTCGCGCCAGCTTCCGTCGTCGCCCTTCTCCGCCCCGAGGGTGCGGATGATCTGCTCGGCGATCCAGTTCTGGCTGGCTTCGAGGACCGCCTTCACGAGCTCGGCCATAGGCGGCGATTCGAACGTGACCAGGTGCGAGGCGTTCGCGCATTCCCGGACCGATCCCGAGAGGCAGCCGCGCCCCACGCGCATGCTGTCGACCCAAGCGACCTGCGCAGTGCCCTCGACCGCTATCCCGCGCTCGCGGATCGACCGAGCCAACGCCGCCGTCGCCTGACGGACAGGATCGCGGATGGCGAAGGCGAGGGTGTCCACCTCCCCCCAGGCGATCTCCCCTTCCAGCCTCAGCTTGCGCGATTCCGGCAGGTAGGAGGGGCTGACCCTGGTCCGCTCCCCGGGCCGGACGGTCTCCACCCGGGCTACCACGAAATCCTCGGTTCCTCGCGGACGCCACGAAATGTTCGCAGGTGAACCGACCGCGGGTCCGGCGCTCGCGACGATCCGGATCAGCCCCTCGTCGATGGAAAACGCTCCCCCGGTGGCGCCGTATCCGTAGCGCAGGTCCTCGACCTCCCAGGTGGGTCCGACGCTGGCGGAATCCCAAGCCGAGACGTCCACGAAGATCGAGCCGGTGACGTGACGCAGGCCGGTCGCGTATAGCGAGTCGGCGATGGCGTAGAGAGCGGCTTCGCCCGAGGCCCGGAAGCGATCGGAGAACGACGGATCTCCGGAAGCGATGAGAACGAGATCGCCGTCGAGCGTCTGGCCGAGGCTGGATCCGGTAGCCCACACTTCCGTCCTGTAGCGATGCTCGGTGCCGAGCAACCCGAGAGCCGCCACGGACACCGACACCTTCTGGTTGGAAGCGGGGATGAAGCGGCGGTCGGCGTTGCGGGCGTAAAGCGTACGTTCGGTGCGAACGTCGATCGCGAGGATGCCGAAGTTGACCCCGTCGAGCGGCGGCGTGTCCACGATGGCCTCGATCTCGCGGGCGACGAGCTCGTTGCGAGTCGCCGTCTCCGTCGGATCGGTCCGACCGCCGGGCCCCGATGCGCACCCGGTCGCCGGCAGGAGCGCGGCCGCCAGGAGCGCGCATGTCCTCAACTTCCCATCCAATCTCAGACCCCCACCGCCTCGACACGCGGATCCTTCACGAACCGCAGCAGGAACCCGCCCACGAGGAAGAACCCGGTCAGCAGGAGGAAGCCCGGACGCTGGTTGCCCGCGAACTGAACGGTCAGCCAGCCGAAGAGGGCCGGCCCGAGAACCGAAGAGGTCTTCCCGCAGAGCGCGTAGAATCCGAACATTTCTGCCTCCTTGCCCTTGGGGATGAGCGAGGCCATGAGAGTCCGGCTTGCCGCCTGGGCGGAACCCAGGCCGAGCCCGCCCGCCACCGCGAGTCCGTAGAAAAGAGCGCTGCTCTGGACGAAGTAGCCCGCTACTCCGATGCCGATCCACCAGATCAGAACGAACCTCAGCACAGGTTTGGGGCCGAAACGGTCGGTCGGACGAGCGAGTGCGAACGATCCGACGAGCGCCGAGAACTGGACGATCAGGAAGAGCTCGATCGTTTGGACCTGATTGAAGCCGAAGGTTTCGACGGCGATCACCCCGGCCATGACGATCAGGGTCAGGATGCCGTCGATGTAGAAGAAGTAGGAGATCAGAAACCGCCGCAGATTGGGAAGCCGGCGCACAAGCGCTATCGTCTTCCGGAGGCGTACGATTCCCCCGACCGCCGCCCGGCCGATGCCGATGCCGCCGGCGCGATCCGCCGGGAGGTTCCTGAAGGTGGGGATGGAGAAGAGCAGGAAAAAGGCAGCGACGATGGGCCACACCAGCTCGGTCCGATCCTGCGCGAAGGGCAGCACGAGGACGAGTCCGAGGGCGGAGCCGAGGTAGCCCACGCCGAAGCCGAGCCCGGAGACGAAACCGCGCCTTTCAACGGGAGCGATCTCGGGCAGGTAGGCGTTGTAGAAGATGAGCGAACCCTCGTAACCCACGTTCGCGATCACGAAGAAGCAGAACCCGGCGACGATCATCCCCGGACTCAGCGTGGTCATGGCCAGCACTCCGACCAGGCAGATGCCCACGAAGATGGCCATGAGCCGCTTTCGCACTCCGGCGCCGTCGGCGACCGCCCCGAGCAGCGGCGCGGAGAGCGCGATCAGGAGAGCCGAGGTGGACACCGCCAGTCCCCACCAGGCGTCGCCTCCTCCCTCCCCCGCCAGGTCCCCGACCACGTACCCGGAGTAGAAGATCGGAAAGACCGCCGTGGTCATGACGGCCGGATAGATGGAGTTCGCGAAGTCGTAGAGCGCCCAGGAGAAGACCGTCCTGCGGTGGTAGACGGGCGAGAACGGGGCGTCGGCGCGGAAGGCGCTCATAGCGGATATGGCGGATCACGTGGAAGGAAGAGGGTCCGGCTGAAAAGGCCAAGCTTGCACGGAGCATCGTCTCATGCAAGCTTGGGAGAGGGCTTTCGTAAAATTTATCGGCCACGGAGCCACTCCCCAGGTTGACGATCGTCGTCCCGCTACCTCCCACCCTCACACCCGAGGCCCATGAACCTCACCCCTTCGTCGCTCCCGGCCCTGCGGCCCACGCCTTCGGGCCCACCTCCGCAAATGTCGGACCCGGTCCGAAGCCGTGTGACGGCTGCGCCGCGCACCCCGAAGACCGAGTCGGCCACGGCGCGGCGGGCCGGCGTCGCGGTACTTCTCCTGCTCGCGTCGGGAGCCTGCGCGGCGCCCGAGACCGCCGACCTCGTGCTCACCGGCGGCAAGGTCGTCACCGTCGACGACGCCCTGCCCGAAGCCGAAGCGGTCGCGGTTCGGGGTGACCGCATCGCGGCGGTAGGTAGCGCGGATGAGATCGCGGCCCTGGTCGGCCCGGAGACCGAGGTGATCGAGCTCGACGGCAGGCTGGTCGTCCCCGGCTTCATCGAGGGCCACGGGCACTACATGGCCCTTGGCCGCGCCCGCATGATCCTCGACCTGACCGCAGTCGAGAGCTGGGAGGAGATCGTGGCGATGGTGGGAGCAGCGGCTGAGAACGCCACGCCCGGAACCTGGATCCACGGTCGGGGCTGGCATCAGGAGAAATGGACCTCCGTGCCGGCGGGATCGGTCGAGGGCGTGCCCACCCATCACACGCTCTCGGCGGTATCGCCCGACAACCCCGTCCTCCTCGGCCACGCCAGCGGTCACGCGGCCTTCGCCAACCTCGCGGCGCTGGAGGCCGCCGGAATAGGGCCCGATACACCCGATCCGGCGGGAGGCACCATCGTGCGCGACGCCGACCGCAACGCGACCGGTCTGCTGCGTGAAAACGCGGACGGTCTGGTGGCGCGGGTCGCCGCGGCTGCCGATGAGGCGCGCTCCGAAGAGGAACGTCGGGCCGAGTTCCGCCGCCAAGTCGAGCTCGCGGGGGAAGAAGCGATTCGCAAGGGCGTGACGACCTTCCAGGACGCCGGCGCCGACTTCTCCACCATCGACGGCTTCCGCTCGCTCGCCGACGAGGGGGCGCTGCCCGTCAGGCTCTACGTCATGGTCAGGGCGAGCACCGAAGAGATGCGCGAACGGCTCGCCGAGTACAGGATGGTGGGCTACGGCGACGACTTCCTCACCGTGCGCTCGATCAAGCGGCAGATCGACGGCGCGCTCGGTTCGCACGGCGCTTGGCTGCTCGAACCCTATTTCGACATGCCTACGACGCTCGGTCTCGCGGTGGAAGAACCGGACGACATCGAGGCCACGGCGGCCCTCGCCCTGGAGCACGACTACCAGCTCAACACGCACGCCATCGGCGACCGCGCCAACCGCGAGGTGCTCGACATCTACGAACGGACCTTCGGCTCCGACGGTTCCGGCCTGCGCTGGCGGATCGAGCACGCCCAGCATCTCCATCCCGACGACGTGGGGCGTTTCGCCTCGCTGGGGGTGATCGCCTCCATGCAAGGAGTGCACGCCACCTCGGACGCCCCCTGGATCCCCATCCGGCTGGGCGCCGAGCGCACACGCTCGGGAGCCTACATCTGGCGCGAGCTCCTGAATGCCGGGGTCACCATAAACAACGGCACCGACGTCCCGGTCGAGGACATCTCGCCGATCGCCTCCTTCGCGGCGTCGGTGCACCGGATCGACCGCAACGGCGAGGTCTTCTTCGCCGATCAGCGCATGACCCGCATGGAGGCGCTCAGGAGCTACACCATCAACAACGCCTACGCCGCCTTCGAGGAAGATCTCAAGGGCTCGATCACCCCGGGCAAGCTTGCCGATCTGGTCGTGCTCGACCGCGACATCATGACCGTCCCCCTGGAGGAGATAGCCCGGACCATGGTGGACTACACGATCATCGGCGGGGAGGTACGCCATGCGCGTTGACGCCCTCCGCAAATTGCCGGCGCCGGCGGCTCTGGTGACGATCACCGCAGCTTGCGCCGTCGAGGCGCGCCCGGACTCTGGAGCCGTCGCCGATGCGACACCCCGCAAAGAGGTCATCCAGCCCGAGGGCGTGACCCGGCTGCCCGTCTTCTCTTCGGGCGTCAGAAGCGGCGACCTCATCTTCCTCTCCGGCGCCATCGGCGCTCTGCCCGGGGTCGAGCCGCCCACCCTGGTCGAGGGCGGAATCGGGCCAGAGGCCCGCCAGGCGATGGACAATCTCGGCGCGGTGCTCGAAGCCGCCGACGCGGGCTGGGACGACGTCGTCAAATGCACGGTGTTCCTCGCCGACATGGCCGACTTCGCGGCCTTCAACGAGGTGTACGCCGGCTACTTCACCGGCGACCCGCCTGCGCGCTCGGCGCTCGCCGCCGCAGGACTCGCATTCGACGCCAGAGTCGAGGTGGAGTGCATCGCAGCCGCACCGACCCGCACCGCGCGGCCCCCCGTCGACCGAAGCGTCCCGACCGTCCAGGAAGCCCAGCAGCACAATGTCCTGACCGCCGAGGAAGAGGCGGCGGGCTGGCGGCTACTCTTCGACGGAGGCACGCTCGAGGGCTGGCGACGCTACGACGGCGGCGAGATGACCGACGGCTGGCGGGTGGAGGACGGCGATCTCGTCCACGTGGGGGGCGGCTTCGACATCATCCACGAAGAGCCCTTCGCGGATTTCGAGCTGTCGCTGGAGTGGATGGTCGAGCCGGGCGGCAACAGCGGCATCTTCTACCGGGCCGCCCTCGGCGAGGACGACATCTTCAACACCGCACCCGAGATGCAGGTGCTCGACAACGCCGGGCACGCCGACGGCAGGAACCCGCTCACCAGCGCGGGCGCGAACTACGCCCTGCACGCGCCGAGCGCCGACTTCACCAATCCCGCCGGAGAGTGGAATTCGGTCGGCATCACGGTGGCGGGCAATTCGGTCGAGCACCGGATGAACGGAGAGCTGATCGTCTCCTACGAGCTCGGATCGCCGGAGTGGCGGGATCTGGTGGAAAACAGCAAGTTTGCCGAGTGGCCCAGGTACGGCAAGGCTGCGAGCGGCCACATCGGGCTCCAGGACCACGGCGACGTCGTCCGCTACCGAAACATCAAGGTGAAGGAACTGAGATGACCTCCTCCGAGATCACCCGCCGCGATTTTCTGGCCCGCGGCTCCGCCGTCGCGGCAGGATTCACCGTGGTGCCGTCCAAGGTGCTCGGCGGAAGGCGCCAGGCCCCCAGCGACACCTTGGGATTCGCCGTCGTCGGGGCCGGCGGCATGGGGCGGGAGAACGCCCGCGAACTGGTCCTCTCCGAGCGCCTGGTAGCGGTCTGCGATGTCGATTTCGGCTTCGTCGACAACAAGATCGCCGAACTCGCCGAACGCGACTGGCAACCTGATCCCGGTGAGCAGCGCACGCCCGAAGAAGAGGAACGGGCGGAGAAGAACCGGGCCAAGGACGCGGCTCTCGTCGCCCAGTACGCAGGCGCCCGCAAATACACGGACTACCGCGAGATGTTCGCCGACGACCCCGGCATCGACGCCGTGGTGATCGCGACCCCCGACCACACTCATGCGGTCATCGCCGCCGAGGCCATGCGAGCCGGCAAGCACGTCTACGTTCAAAAGCCTCTCACCCACACGGTCGAGGAGGCCCGCAAGCTCGGCGAGCTCGCCGAGAGCTCCGGGGTGGTGACCCAGATGGGGAACCAGGGTCACTCGTCGGACGACGCTCGCCTCATAAACGAGTGGGTCCAGGCCGGAGTCATCGGTGCGGTGCGGCAGGTTCACATCTGGACCGACCGTCCCATCTGGATGTCGGGGCTGCTCCGCCCGGCGCCGATGCCCGAGGATTTCGATCCTCTCTCGAAGGATCGCTCCTGGTGGCCGGGGACGGTTCGCGACGCCATCTCCTGGGGGCTCTGGGACGACTTCTCCAAGCCGGAGCAGCTCCACTGGGATCTCTTCGTCGGACCGGTCGCGCACGAGGTTCCCTGGCATCCCATGTACCATCCCTTTCACTGGAGGGGATGGGTCGACTTCGGCACCGGGGCGCTCGGCGACATGGGAGCTCACCTCGTCGACCATCCGTTCTGGGCCCTCGACCTGGGCCTGCCCCAGACCGTCGAAGCCACGTCCACGCCCTGGGGAGGCGACGCGAGCGATCCCGTCTCCTTTCCGGTCGCGACCAAGGTGCACTTCACCTTCGCGAGGCGCGGTCTCATGCCTCCCGTGGAAATGCACTGGTACGACGGCGGCCTCATGCCCAGAAGGCCCGAGGAGCTGCCGCCAGAGGTGGAGCTGCCACGCGCAGGGGGCGTGATGTTCGTCGGAGAGCGGGGCCTGCTCCTGCACGAGACCTACGGCAGGAACCCTCGCCTCTTCCCGGAGGGGCTGACCGAGGAAGCGGTATCCGTGCCCGAGAGCTATCCCAGAGTCCCGGACGGCAATCACGAGATGAACTGGGCCGAGGCCTGCAAGGGGAACGGCGAGGCGGTGTGCCAGTTCCCGTACGCCTCCCGCCTGACCGAGACCATGTTGTTGGCAACGGTCGCGCTGCGAGCGGGACAGGGCTTCCGTATGGAGTACGACGCCGAAAACATGCGCGTCACCAACCACGAGAAGGCCAACGAGTATCTGGTGCGCGAGTACAGACAGGGGTGGGCGCTGTGAGTAGAGCGAGTCGAACGACTCGGGCCCCGCGCGTGCAAGCGAATCGAACGGAGGCAAGATGATCGACAGACGCGACTTCCTCGGGCTTGCGAGCGGGGTGGTTCTGCCCGCCGCAGCCGTGTCGGTGACGACCCTTCGGCTCACCGCCGCGGAGAGGACCGCAGGCGACCCGGGCTTTCGCGACCCGACCGCCCGCAACGCAACTCATGGCGGTCCGGCCGCTCGCGACCCGGCGCTCCCGGCAGCCGTCGGCATCCAGCTCTACACGCTGCGCTCGCTGATGAGCGAAGATCCCGTGCCGGTGCTGGCGGAGCTCTCCGCCATCGGCTACGAGGAGGTGGAGCTCGCGGGCGCCTACGGACGCTCCGCCCGAGAGCTGCGCTTCATGCTCGACGACGTCGGCCTCAGGGCCACTTCGGGCCACCAGAGCCTGGAAACGGTACGCACGGGTTGGGACCAGGCGCTCGAAGACGCCCAGGAGTTGGGGCAGCGCCTGATCGTCGTGCCCTCGCTTCCCGGAGACGAGCGCGACGCCGAGGGGCTGAGACGCGTCTCCGACGACTTCAACCGTGCCGGTGAAGCGGCCTCCCGGGCGGGGATCCGTTTCGGATACCACAACCACGACTGGGAGCTGCGGCGGCAGCCGGACGGCCTCGTGCCCATGGACCTTCTGCTCGCCGGGACCGATCCCGCCCTTGTGGACTGGCAGATGGACATCTACTGGATGTTCCACGGAGGCGCGGATCCGGTCGACTACCTCGCCCGCCATCCCGGACGGGTGACGAGCTTCCACGTCAAGGATCGCGACGCGGACGGGGCGATGGTGGACGTGGGCGCCGGCGTGGTCGACTTCACCGAGATATTCCGCGCAGCCGGCGATGGATTCGCCCACGCCTACGTCGAGCACGACTCTCCCCCCGATCCCATGGAAACCGCCAGAACCAGCTTCAGCTCGCTGCGGGCGACGCTCGACAGTATGGGGATGCGGCCGTGAGCAGCATGAGAGTGCGGCCGTGAGGCAGGCTCAGGACTACGATGCCGTAATAGTCGGGTCAGGCGCCGCAGGCGGGATGTGCGCCTACGTTCTCGCGTGTTCCGGACTCAGGGTGCTCATGCTCGAGGCCGGACGCGACTACGATCCGGTGACCGAAACCCCCATGTTCCAGACGCCCGCCGACGCGCCGCTGAGGGGCGCCGGGACTCCGGAAAAGCCTTTCGGATTTTACGACGCCACGGTCGACGGAGGCTGGCAGGTCCCCGGCGAGCCCTACGCGAGCGCACCCGGCACCGACTTCCGGTGGTGGCGGGCCCGAATGCTGGGCGGACGCACCAACCACTGGGGGCGCATTTCCTTGCGCATGGGCGAGTACGACTTCAAGCCGCGCTCGCGGGACGGTCTGGGAGCCGACTGGCCGATGGAGTACGACGACCTCGCGCCCTATTACGACAAGACCGAGGCCCTCATTGGGGTCTACGGCTCCAACGAAGGACTGGAAAACACTCCGAACTCCTCTCCGGGCGTGCTGCTGCCTCCGCCCGCACCGCGCGCCGAGGAGATGCTCGCTCAAGCCCGATGCCGAGAGCTCGGCATCCCCGTCATACCGGCCCATTTGGCGATCCTTACCAGGAGACTCGACGCCGCTCGGATCTCTCGCGAGCTGTGGCCCAACAACGCAACGGCCCGGCGGGTGACCGAGGAGTCGATGAACCGGAGGGCGGCGTGCTACTACGCGACGCCTTGCGGACGCGGCTGCTCGATCAGGGCGAACTTCCAGTCTCCCACCGTCCTGATTCCACCCGCACTGGCGACCGGCAATCTGGACGTGATCACCGACGCGATGGTGCGCGAGGTCACGGTGGGCCCCGACGGAAGAGCCGACGGCGTTCACTACGTCGACAAGACCACGGGGCTCGACGAGCGCGCGACGGGAAGGACGGTGATCCTGGCTGCGAGCGCGTGCGAGACGGCGCGCATACTCCTCAACTCGAAGAGCGGTCTCTTCCCCGACGGGCTGGCCAACGGCAGCGGTCTGGTCGGCAAATACGTCATGGATACGGTGGGCGCGGGCGTAGGTGGGCAGATTCCCGCGCTTGAGAACATGCCGCCGCACAACGCCGACGGCGCGTCGGCCATGCACGTCTACATGCCGTGGTGGCTCTACGGCGAGCAGGCTGCGGGAAGGCTCGATTTCGCGCGCGGCTACCACATCGAGTTCGGCGGCGGACGCAAGATGCCGGGTTTCGGGTTCATGGGCGGACTCGCGGGCTTCACCGACGGAGCCTACGGCCGCCGTTTCAAGGAGGAGTGCCGGCGCTACTACGGATCCTTCATCCGGTTCGACGGGCGCGGCGAGATGATCCCCAACGAAGATTCCTACTGCGAGATCGACCCCGACGGTGTCGACCAGTGGGGCATCCCGACCCTCCGCTTCCACTGGAAGTGGTCGGACCACGAGCTCAACCAGGCTCGCCACATGCAGCGTACGTTCGCCTCCGTCATCGAAGCGATGGGAGGACGGGTCACCAGTTCCGTACACGACGACGGAGCTCGCGCGATCGCCGCGCCCGGCGTCATCATTCACGAGGTCGGCGGCGCCCGCATGGGTGCGGACCCGTCGGAGTCGGTGGTCAACGAGTTCTGCCAGTCGTGGGAGGTCGACAACCTCTTCGTGACCGACGGCGCCTGCTTCGTCTCCAACGCCGACAAGAACCCGACCCTGTCGATCATGGCGGTCGCCTGGCGAGCGTCCGAGTACATCGCGAGCGAAATGACCGCGAGGAGCATCCGATGACCGAGCTTCCGGTCAGAACGAACCCCGAGGACGCCCCGGGAGGCAAGCGCACCGACGAGGCCGAATCCGCCTGCTCGGCTCCGAACGCGGTGGATCGCCGTCACGCCATCAAGATCATGGCCCTCGCGGCCGCGACCCCAGGTCTTGCGAGCTGCACCGTGGACGGCGGCAACGGAAGCGAAGGCGGAGGCGATCCCGTCACGGACGGAGGAGACGTCGTCGCCGATACCCCGAACCCGGCGTCCAACCCGAAGGCGCGGGGAGACGCCTGGGACCCCGACCTGATCGACCCGGTCATCCCTTGGGATCTCGAGCTCGAGGACGACGAACTCGCCTCGCTCGCGGTTCTCTGCGACCTCATCCTGCCCGCCGATGAACGCTCGCCCTCGGCGAGCTCGCTCGGCGCGCACGACTTCATCAACGAGTGGGTCTCCGCGCCCTACGAGGGGAACGGCGACGATCTCGTCCTGGTCCGCGGCGGGCTGCGCTGGCTCGATCGCGAATCGACGCGCAGATTCGGCGACCCCTCCCGCCCCGGCTCGGGACCGCGCTTCCGCGATCTCCCGATCGAGCGACGGACCGCCATCTGCGACGACATCTGCTACGCGGAGACCGCCCCGCCCGGCTTCGAATTCGCGGCCCGCTTCTTCGACCGGGTCCGCTTCCTCGCCTCGACAGCCTTCTGGACCACTCCGGAAGGGATGGACGATCTCCAATACGTGGGCAACGTGCCCATCCCGACCTGGGATCCGCCCCCGGACGAGGTCCTGCGTCACATCGGACTGCTCCCATGAACCTTTCCTCCCCCGCCTCGCCCGCCCCCGACGCCGCCCGTCTATTTAGAGGAAGCTGCGTAGCCCTCATCTCCACCTCGGTGGCGTTCGTGACTGTCAGCGCGATCATGTTCGAGCTCACCCGGGAATTCGGGCTGTCGGTCGGAACCGTCGGCTGGATAGGCGGCGCGGCGATCTGGGGCTTCGCGCTCTCGCAGGTGGTCTTCGCTCCGCTCGCGGACAAGTGGGGGATGCGCACCCTCCTGCGCATGGCCTTCGTCGGCCACATTCTGGGCACGCTCGTCATGATCTCGGCGGTCTGGTTCGCCGGTGCGCCCACTCTGCCGCTCTTCGTCGGCGCGCTCTTTCTCGCGATGGCGAACGGCCTTGTGGAGGCGGCCTGCAATCCCCTCGTGGCCGCACTCTATCCCGACGACAAGACGGTCAGGCTCAATCGATTCCACGTCTGGTTCCCCGGCGGCATCGTGCTGGGCGGCCTGGCGGCCTACGGCATCGATCAGCTCGGAGCCTTCGACCAGACCTGGCACGTCAAGCTCGCCCTGATCCTCGTCCCGACCTTCGTCTACGGCCACCTGCTCTGGCGAGAGCCCTTCCCCGCCACCGAGGGCGTGCGTTCCGGGATCTCGATGGGAGAGATGTTCAAGGCGACCTTCACCTCCCCGCTAATGTGGGTGCTGCTGGTCGCGATGGCGATGACCGCGTCGGTGGAACTGGGGCCGGGCCGGTGGATTCCGGCGTTCCTGGAGGCGGGCGGCATGGAGGGGATCCTGGTTCTGGTCTGGATCAACGGTCTCATGGCCGTTCTTCGCTCGACCGCGGGCACGTTCGTCCGTCGACTCTCGCCTACCGGGGTGCTGCTCGCGTCGGCGGCGCTCTCCGGTCTGGGTCTGCTCGCGCTCAGCCGGTTCACCGACACCTTCGCCGTCTTCTTCGCGGCGACCGTCTTCGCGTTCGGCGTCTGCTACTTCTGGCCCACCATGCTTGGTGTGGTCTCCGAGCGGGTGCCCCGGAGCGGTGCCCTGGGGCTGGGGCTCATGGGCACCGTGGGGATGGCGGTGGTCGGGCTGGTGACCACGCCTCAGATGGGACGCGTGTCCGACCAGGTGGGCCACGACGAGCTTCCGGTGGTCGAAACGGCGTCGTTGCTCGGTGAGGTCGAGACGGTGTTCGCGGGCCGGGCCAACGCCGATCCGGCGGTCGCGGCGGCTGACGGCGTGCTGGACGAGTACCGGAGTTCGGGCGAACTCCCGCCGGTGGAGACCGCCCAGGCCCTGCGAGTCGTCATCAATGTCGGCGGGACCGCGACCGGCGACGACGCCGGCTCGTTGGTCGAGCTTTCGGATCGGGCCGGAGCGTTGCTCGGGCCGGCCGAGGCTGTGGGAGGTCGGGCCGCATTTCTCTTCCTGCTGCCGCTCTGCGGGGCGCTCGTGCTGATCTTCGGCGGTCTCTACCTGCGCGATCGGGCCGCAGGCGGCTATCGACGAGAAAAGCTCGAGGCCGCATAGAACTAGCCGCACAACCCATGCGCCGCCGATTGCGCTACGGGATGGTGGGAGGCGGTCCCGGAGCTTTCATCGGGAGCGTTCACCGGATGGCGCTCGCCCTCGACGGCGGCTTCGAGCTGGCCGCCGGAGCGTTTTCCGCCTCTTCCGAACGTTCGAGGGCAGCTGGCGCCGAGCTCGGTCTCGCAAGGGAACGGACCTACGCGAGCTTCACCGAGATGGCGGAGGCGGAAGCCGGGTCCGACTCCGAACGGCGCATCGACCTTGCGGTGATCGTAACCCCGAATCACCTCCACACCGCCGCAGCGGCCGCGTTCCTGGAGCGGGGCGTCGCGGTCGCCTGCGACAAGCCGCTCGCCACCCGACTCGAGGACGCGGAGAAGCTCGTGAAGCTGGCGGCGGGCAGGCGACGGTACGGAGATCCCGCACCTGATCCGACCTCACCAGGTGCACGTTCGCTTCCTCTCGGGATGGTCACGTACAACTACTCCGGTTATCCGATGGTGAAGGAGGCTCGCGCGCTCGTCCGCACCGGGCGGATCGGCGAGGTGCGCAAGGTGATCGTCGAGTACGTCCAGGGTTGGCTCGCCAACCTGCTCGAGGCACCCGAAAACGCCGGCGAGCCCGGGTTCAAGCAGGCCGAATGGCGCTCAGACCCCACGCGCGGCGGCCCTTCGCCCGTGCTCGGGGACATCGGCACGCACGCCCATCACCTGCTCCGCTACGTCACCGGCCTCGAACCCGAACGGATCTTCGCCAAGCTGAGCGCGCAGGTGCCCGGCCGGCTGGTGCACGACGACGCCACCGTTCTCCTCGAACTCGCGGGCGGAGCTACCGGCCTGCTCCACGCTTCCCAGGTGGCCACCGGTGAACGCAATCACCTGCGGATCCGCGTCTACGGGAGCGAGGGCGGGATCGACTGGCGCCAGGAGACCCCCGAAGAGCTGCGCCTGCTGAAGCCGGACGGGTCGACGACCGTGCTTCACCGGGCCGCCGGCGCTACCTCCCCGGCAGCGGGACGGGCCTCGCGGCTGCCCGGCGGACATCCCGAGGGTTTCATCGAGGGTTTCGCCAACCTTTACGCGGCGTTCGGCGCAGACCTGCGGCGTGACCGCACGGCACCGGAGAACTCGTCACCAGACGAGCGCCGGTCCGACGAAGAGACCGACTATCCCACCTTCGAGGACGGCGCGGCCGGAGTGCGCTTCGTGGAGCAAGCCGTGGAGAGCGCCGAGAGCGGCAATTGGGTGGACGCGGGGGCCGTTTTCCCGGACGGACCGACGGACAGGTCGCCGGACACCAGCAGGGATTCGCCGTAATGGTCCGCAGCGGAGTACCGGCCGAGACTCCTGAGCGAGCGCGGCGTCCGCCCATCGAGCATGCCTAGGTCGCAACCCCGGCCACCTTCACCTAACAGTCCGCCATGTCCAATCGACCCCGCTCCCGCCGCCCCGTCACCCTTTTCACAGGTCAGTGGGCCGACCTGTCGCTCGCCAAGCTGGCGCCGATGGCCGCATCATGGGGATTCGACGGACTCGAACTCGCCTGCTGGGGAGACCATGTGGATGTCGAGCGCGCCGCTGCGGATTCCGACTACTGCGAGGAGAAGCGCGACCTGCTCCGGTCCTGCGGCCTCGGGCTGTGGGCCATCGGGAATCACCTGGTCGGACAGGCCGTATGCGATCCGTTGGACGACCGCCACCGCAGCATCCTCCCGCCCCGGGTCTGGGGCGGCGGCGATCCTAGCGGCGTGCGCGACCGCGCGATCCGAGAAATGAAGCTCACCGCCCGGGCCGCCGCCAACCTGGGTGTGAAGGTGGTCACCGGATTCACGGGCTCCCCGATCTGGCACCTCCTCTACTCCTTTCCGCCGGTTCCCGGCGCCACGATCGAGGAAGGCTTCCGGGAGTTCGCCCGTCTGTGGCGGCCCATCCTCGACGAGTTCGAGGAGTGCGATGTCGCCTTTGCGCTGGAAGTGCATCCGACCGAGATCGCATTCGACTCGGTCACCGCCGCAAGAGCTCTCGATCACCTCGACCACCACGCGGCCTTCCGTTTCAACTTCGACCCGAGTCATCTCGCCTACCAGGGCGTGGACCCTGCCGATTTCGTCCTCCGCTTCGGCGATCGGATCAGCCACGTGCATGTGAAGGACGTCTGGTGGTCGGACGCTCCCGGCAAGAGCGGGGTCTTCGGCGGCCACCTTCCCTTCGGCCATCGTGATCGCCACTGGGACTTCCGTTCGCCGGGCCGAGGCAAGGTCGACTTCGAGGAGATTTTCCGCGCCCTTCACCGGGTCGGTTACGAGGGACCGCTTTCCGTCGAGTGGGAGGACTCCCTCATGGACAGGGAGCACGGCGCCGCCGAGGCGCTTCGCTTCGTGCGCGACCTCGATTTTCCGGGGTCCGACGTGGCTTTCGACGACGCCTTCAGCGGTTAGCGGTCCGCGGACAAAGCCTCCCGCGGTCTTCGAGCGAGTTTCGCCACGGGCCGTCAGGGTCCGCGCTAACGCTCGACCGTGAACGAGAACATCATGCCGGCGCTCAGGTGTTCGGCGATGTGGCAGTGGGCCATCCACTCACCGGGATTCGACATCTCGACCAGAAAGTCGGCGGTGCTGCCCACAGGCACTATCGCAGTGTCCTTCCAAACCAGATTCTCGCTGCGCGCGCCGTCCATCTCCAGCACCAGAAAGCGTTGTCCGTGAATGTGGATCGGATGATTCATCGGGTGGAACGAGTCCGGCGAGTTGAAGACGCGCACCTTGACGACGTCTCCCACGCGGAAACGCCAGTCGATCTCCTCGTTCTCCGCCCCCGTGCGTCTGTCCCGGAGGATCCACTCGACCTCGTTTCCGCTCGCGAGCCAGTTCATCATCGGCATACCGTCGTTCCATTCGATGGGCGGGAAGTAGATGGTGTCCGCCTCCATGGAAAGGACGATCGACGGGTGGAGCCCCCTGACGCGGACCGTGGCCTCGAGCTCGTGGTCCGGCTCGCGGTCGAAATGTTGGCTGAACTCTTCGATCTCCCGGATCACGTCGGAATGGACGCGCAGAACATCGAAGGCGGCTCCGGCCTGCGTAACGGTTTCCGCCGGGTTCACCTGCACGCGGACGAGGGTGTCGATCCGGGGATAGAACTCCCCCCGAAAGTGGTTGATCGCCTGGATGGTGTTGGCGATCGCGGTCTCGCCGGGAATATCGAAACGCACATCGACCACGTAACGCTCCGCGGGCGCGACGACCACCGAGCCCACCCGCTGCTCGCGCTCGAAGCGTCCGACGTCGGAGGCGACGAGCTTCACGGGATTCCCTCCGAAGGTCACGTTGAACGTGCGTGAATTGGCGACGTTGGTGACGTAGAAGCGCACCACCTCTCCCTGAGTCGCCGTCAACCTGCTCTCGGTCTCACCGTTCACCATGAACACGTTGCCGAAACGTCCCATCAGGGCATGGGTCGGCGCGCCGAGCCCCCACGGAATCGGTCCCTGCGCGTCCATGAGAATGTCGTCGAGTACGAGGAGTTCCTCGCGGTCGGCGGGACCGTAGTGGTCCGGATCAGGGTGGTCGACCAGGAGATTCCCGAAGAGCCCGAGGTCCTGCTGCACGTCTTCCCGGACGTGAGGGTGGTACCAGAAGATGCCCGCATCGGGCACGTGCACCTCGTAGGTGAAGCTCTCGCCGGGGAGAATGGCTTCCTGGGTGGTGCCGGGAACGCCGTCGAAACGGTTCTCCAGGCGGACGCCGTGCCAATGGATGGTGGTGGGAAGCTCGATCTCGTTAGTTACCCGAGCCACGACGGTCGCACCCTTCGGCGCACGGATCAGAGGACCGGGATATTGACCGTTGTAGCCGTACATGATCATCTCATGGCCCGCGAGCGTCCGACGCACGAGCGAGACCGAGATCGCGATCGTGTCTCCGTCGGCGAGCGAGACGAGCTCGGAAGGCCGTGCTTCCGGGAACATCCCCGGCTCCATGCCGCCTCCGGGCATAAAGGCGGCGGTGCTGGGCAGAGCGCTTGCCAAACCGGGAAGCATGGGCATATTGGGGTCCATCGGGACCATGCGCCAGCCGCCACCCATGGGCTGCATGCGAACCATGTCGTGGTGAGCCTGAGGCGCGAGCGGCGCTGCCGCGACTGCCGCCGCGAGGATGGTCGCGAGCAGTCCTACTGCTAGGGTAGTCGAAGGTGCGGAGTTCCGTGGGCAGGCACACGAGAAACGCTCGTTCGCGGCGTTGAGGCAGACCATAGTCAGGAGCTTTCAGGACCCTCGCATGCATGCGGTAGCCGAGCGCTCCGAAATCGGTCGAGCCGGTTGCCGGCGTTATCGAGCGGGAGCTGTCTCTGACCGAGAGCGGAAGCTCGTTCGACGGGGCTTCGGATGGGTTCCCTCCTTCGTCCTTGAATCGACTCGAACCAACATAACCCCTCCCGCTTGCGTCACGCAGCCGGAACGTCAAGTATTCGGCATGGTCCTCTTGTCCTCGGTAAAGCCTGCGACGACGGTGCGGCGGGTCGTCGCCCCGGTCGCAATGCGTATCGGCTGCGCGCTTCTCGCTGCGCTCTCGATCGGTGCCCGGCCCGCTCCGGCAGGAACGCAGGAGTTCGACCTGGTCATCCGCGGCGGAATGGTTCTGGACGGCACCGGCAATCCGGCGTTCCGAGCCGACCTCGGCGTCATCGGGGACGAGATCGCGGCGCTTCGCCTCCTCCCCGGCGCTTCGGCCCTGCGAGTGATCGACGCCTCCGGACTCCACGTCGCGCCCGGCTTCATAGACATGCACTCGCATGCCGACCGGTTCTTCGCCGACACCATCCTTGCCGGCCGCCAGGCCCGCAACCTCGTCATGCAGGGCATCACCACCTCGGTGTTCGGCCCCGACGGCAGGAACCGGGCGTGGCCGATCTCGGCCGAAGCCGAGCTCTTCCGCACTCCCGGCGTCGCCACCAACGTCGTGCCCATGGTCGGCCACGGTCATGTGCGCGGACTGGTCATGGGCGCGGACTACGAACGTCCTGCCACTCCGGGAGAGGTCGAACGCATGGCGGCGCTCGTCAGGTCGGGGATGGAGGACGGCGCATGGGGGCTGGGCGCCGGGCCGGAGTACCGTCCGGGAAGGTTCAGCACGCGGGAGGAGCTCATCGCCCTCGCCAAGGTCGTCGCCGACTACGACGGCTTCTACTACGCCCACCAGCGGAGCCAGTCTCCGCTCCCACTCTGGCAGCTTCCTTCCATCGTGGAGGAGCAGCCGCTCACAGGCACCGACGGCATGCGCGAGACCATTGAAATCGGTCGGGCCACCGGGATCAGGGTGGTGGGCACGCACATCAAGGCCAAGGGCACCGACACCTGGGGACACTCCTCCACCGACATCCTCCTCATCCGGGAGGCTCGCCGGGCCGGAGTCCAAGTCTACCTCGACCAGTACCCCTACGAGACCTTCGGCGGAGGACCGGTCGGGGTGATTCCGGCCTGGGGCTACGCCAAGCCGGGCACCGATCGCACCGGCGGCAACGACTCTCCCCTCTGGCGAGACGACAGCATAATGGCGGACCCTCTCGGCAACCTGCGGGCCAACCTCGCCGACCCCGAGCTCCGTCGCGAGCTGGAGATCGACACCGATTACACGCTTCGACTCCAGGGCGGGGCCGAAAGGCACATCGTGGTCGTCGCCCCCGATTTCCCCGAGGCCGTCGGGCGCACCCTCGTGGAGCTGGCGGAGGAGGCCGGTCGCACACCCTTCGAACAGCTCGTCCACTTCGCGCTCGAGGCCGGTGAGGACGCTCCGAGGGGCGGCGCGCGCTTCCGCCCGGTCGCTGGACACGCCACCGACGTGGCGGCCTACATGCGGCAGGAGTACACCGCTACCTCGACCGACGGCTTCGTCTCGCTCGCGACGAGTCCCGGCCAGCACCCTCGCAGCTACGGCGCCTTCCCGCGCAAGATCGGCCACTACGCTCGCGATCTGGGGGTGATCTCGCTCCCGTTCGCTGTCCGGTCCTCCACCGGGCTTCCCGCCCAGATCATTGGGCTTCGGGACCGCGGCCACGTTCGCGTCGGACAAAAGGCCGATCTCGTCGTCTTCGACTACGAGACGATCTCGGGCCCCGCCACCATTCTCCGGCCCGACCTCCCTCCCACCGGCGTGGAGTACGTGCTGGTGAACGGGGAGTTCACGGTCGACGGAGGAGAGACCACCGGCGCGCTCCCCGGCCGGGTGCTGGATCGACGGGAGCGGTAGCTGGGGAAACAGCGCACGCCCGAGCACCGGGCGTCGAAGCGGATCCGACAGCGTGCAGAAGCTATCTTACAAGGGGCACCGTCCCCTGCGGTCCCCCGACGTCCCGGCAACTTCAGGGGAAGAAAATAGCAACGACAACCCCGGACGCATCATGGTCGCATCCCGTTCCCTCGCCGCCGCGCTTCTCGTCTTCACGGTCGGATGCGGCAGCTCCGGGCCTCGTCCTGCCGCACCCGCAGCTCCCGCCGCGCCGGCAGCCGAGGCCGAACCTGCCGAGCCTGCGGCTCCCACCAAGCCTGCCCCACCGGGCGCGGCTCGACCCCGACCCGAGGCGACCAGACCGTCGCAGGAGACCATAGACAGGCTCGAAGCGATCTACGCCGCCCGCACCGACAGCATTCGCCAGCGGTACCACCCGGCCGATGCCGCGTTCATGAGCGGGATGATCGGCCACCACGCGCAGGCGCTCGTAATGTCGGCCTTGGCGCCCACGAACGGCGCGAGCCGGCCCGTCCAGACCATGAGCGCCCGCATCATCAACGCCCAGAACGACGAAATCACGGTGATGCAGCGCTGGCTGCGCGATCGCGACCTCCCGGTGGTGGAGTTCGAGATACGCGACGGTCACCTCATGCTGAGCGGCGACGAGCACCATCACCACATGCCCGGCATGCTTTCGGACGAGCAACTCGAAGAGCTGCGCAACGCTCGCGGCACCGAATTCGACAGGCTCTTCCTCACGTACATGATTCAACACCACGAGGGGGCCGTCACCATGGTGCACGACCTCTTCGAGACCGACGGAGCCGCCCAGGGCGACTTCGTATTCAAGCTCGCCTCCGACATCCAGGCGGATCAGGGAAGTGAGATCGACCGCATGCAGCGCATGCTGGACGCCATGAACCTCGACCGAATTTAACCTGGCAGTCCGCACGGACTGCTGGACTCCCAGCCGTAGCACCCGAACCGGACCGCAGAACATGACCCTACGTCGACGCGCACTCTCCCTCCTCCTCCCGGGCGTCCTGGCCTTCTCGGCCGCCGACGCGGCCGCCCAGGTACGCCCCAAAGCCCCCCATCCCGACCCCCGGGTGGGACTCTCCGCCGGCATGTTCGACGCCGGCGAGGCCATCTGGAACATGCGTCTGGTCTCGCAGACGCCTCCGCCTGAGCCCTTCATCGGCTCCACGAACTCAGACCTGGCCTTCACCGGAAACTACGCCATCCAGGGCAACTACGACGGCATCCAGGTCTGGGACATCTCCGATCCGGCCAACCCGGTCTCCGTAGTGACCTACGTATGCCCGGCTTCGCAGAGCGACGTGTCCGTTCACAAGCACCTGCTCTTCGTCTCGGGCGAAGGTACGAGCGGTCGGCTCGACTGCAGCGACGAAGGCGTACAGGAAACGGTCAGCCACCACCGTCTGCGCGGCATCCGCATCTTCGACATCTCCGACATCGCCACCCCGGAATACGTCGCCAACGTGCAGACCTGCCGCGGCTCGCACACTCATACGGTCCTCGAGCATCCCGGCGACGAGGAGAACGTCTACATCTACGTGTCGGGATCGTCTTTCGTCCGTCCCGCCGAGGAGCTTCCGGGCTGTTCCGGACTCTCGCCTGACGAGGATCCCAACTCGGCCCTCTTCCGCATCGAGGTCATCAAGGTCCCCGTCGACAACCCGGCGGAGGCGGCGATCGTGAGCTCTCCCAGAATCTTCCAGGACCTGGTGGCGCCCGAACGGCACGGCCTCTCGGCCGCCGACATCGCTCAGAACGCCACCGAGGTCGCCGAAGCGCGGGCTGCGGGCGGCTTCATTCTGGAAACTCCCGACGGGCCCGTGGTCCTTCCCGGCAGGATGGTGGCTGGGGCGCTCGAACAGATGGTCTCCGAGCGCGGCGGAGAAGGAGCGCCCACGGCCGAAGACACCGCCGCTCTACGCGCGATTCTGGATCAGCAGGCGGCGGACTTGGCCATGCGGGCGGAGACGGAGGAAGAGATGGAAGGTCCCAGACCCGGCCCGAGCCAGTGCCACGATATCACCGTTTATCCGGCCATCGGACTCGCCGGCGGCGCCTGCGGCGGCTACGGCCTCCTCCTCGACATCTCGGACCCCGAAAACCCGACTCGAGTGGCGGCGGTCGCCGATTCGAATTTCTCCTACTGGCACTCGGCCACCTTCAACAACGACGGCACCGCCATCCTTTTCACCGACGAGTGGGGCGGCGGCGGCGCACCCAAGTGCCGCTCGGGAGATCCGATGGAATGGGGAGCGGACGCCATCTTCACCATTGACGGCCAGGACCTCGACTTCCAGAGCTACTTCAAGCTGCCGGCTCCCCAGACCAGCCAGGAAAACTGCGTCGCGCACAACGGCTCGCTCATTCCGGTGCCGGGTCGCGACATCATGGTCCAGGGCTGGTACCAGGGCGGCATCTCGGTCGTCGATTGGACCGATCCGACCGACCCGGTCGAGATCGCGTTCCACGACCGCGGCCCGCTGAACGCCGAGGTGATGGAGATGGCGGGAAGCTGGTCCGTCTACTGGTACAACGGCGTGATCGTGAACTCCGAGATCGCCCGCGGCCTCGACATTCTGGAGCTCGAAGCCAGCGACGTCCTGACTCAGAACGAGATCGACGCCGCCAGCTCGGTCCGGCTCGACCAGTTGAACTCGCAGGGCCAGCCCGTGCTCGAGTGGCCGGCGACCTTCGCTCTGGCGCGCGCCTACACCGACCAGTTGGAGAGGTCGCGCGGTCTTTCGCCGACGCAGATCGGCGAGGTGCGCGAGATGCTCGCCGCAGCCGAAGCCGCCGGAGCGGAGCGGAACGACATGTTCGACCGGCTTCTCGAAATGCTTGAAGAAAGCATGGCCGACTCCTGGGACGGTGAAAAGCTCGAGATGCTCCGCGACAGCGTTCGGAGACTCATGGCAGACTGACCCGACATCCTTCTTCGCCGGCCCGACCCTCGAGACGCCCTCGCTCCGGAATCGTCATGCTCGAACGCACAACCGCCATACCCGCCCTGCTTCTCCTCGGCGCGATCCCGACTGCGGACGCCCCGGCGTCCGCCCAGGACGCGGGCACGCGCTTTCTTCGTCAGCCCGACGTAAGCGCCGAGCACATCGTCTTCTCGCACGCCAACGACCTCTGGCGAGTCGGACGCGACGGGGGCGACGCCGTACGCCTGACCAGCTCTGAGGGAGCCGAGACCGATGCCTCCTTCAGCCCCGACGGCCGCTGGATCGCCTTCTCGGGCCAGTACGACGGCAACACGGACGTCTATGTGATCCCGGCAGGCGGGGGAGAACCGGCGCGGGTGACCTGGCACCCGTCGGCCGACATCGCGCAGGGCTGGACGCCCGAGGGCGAGATTCTCTTCCGCTCCGGACGCGACGGAGTGCCTACCCGGCTGTGGAGGTTCTACACGGTGCCACCTTCCGGCGGTCTGCCGAAGCCGCTTCCGCTTCCGCAGGCGTACCTCGGCGGCATGTCCGCGGACGGTTCGCACATAGCCTACCAGGAGATCGGCTACTGGGATCCGGAGTGGCGCAACTATCGCGGCGGCCAGGCTCAGCCCGTCGGCATCGTATCCACCTCCTCCTGGGAGCGGACGACGCCTTCCTGGGAGGGCGAGCGACACATGGGTCCGGTGTGGATGGACGGCACCGTCTACTACATGTCGGAGCGCGACTGGGCGAGCAACGTGTGGTCCTTCGATCCCGCCTCGGGCGAGGAACGCCAGCTGACCCGTCACGCCGATTTCGACGTCAAGTCGCTGGGGGCGGGCGACGGAGTCGTGGTCTACGAACAGGCCGGCTACCTCCACGAGCTCGATCCTGCCACCGGAGCTTCGCACCGGCTCGCGATCAACGTCGCCGGAGACATGAACTGGGCGCGTCCGCGTTGGGAGCAGGCGCCCGCCCCGGCCCTGCGAGACGCCCGGCTCTCGCCCACCGGCAGGCGCGCGCTTTTCGAGTGGCGCGGCGAGATCTTCAGCGTTCCCGCCGAGGAGGGTTCGTGGCGCAACCTCACGGGAAGCCCGGGGGTCGCCGACCGCCATCCGGTGTGGTCGCCGGACGGTTCCCAAGTAGCGTGGTTCAACGACAGCGACGGCGAGTACGGGCTCGTGGTCGCCGATCAGGACGGGACCGACCGGCGACGGATCGAGATCTCCGAGCCCTCGTTCTTCTTCCGCCCCGAGTGGTCCCCCGACGGCAGCAAGCTGGCATTCACCGACACCCACTACCGAGTCCTCGTCCTCGACCTCGAGTCGGAGGCGATCGAGCACGTGGACACCGACCGTTACGCGCATCCCGAACGCTCCATGAATCCGGTTTGGTCGCCGGACTCGCGCTGGATCACATATGCGCGGCGGCTCGACACCCAACTGCGGGCGATCTTCGTGCACGACACCGAGTCGGGAGAGACCCGCCAGCTCACCGACGGCATGTCGGACGCCATCTCGCCGATCTGGGACGAGTCCGGCAAGTACCTGTACTTCCTCGCGTCCACCGACTACGCGCTCAATACCGGCTGGCTCGACATGACCTCGTACGACCGGCCGGTGACCCGCACCCTCTATCTCGCCCTGCTCGACGCCGACGAGCCCTCGCCCTTCCTGCCCAGGAGCGACGAGGAGGAAGGGGCCGACATGGAAAGGGAAGGCGAGGAGGAGGAGGAGGAGGAAGGCGACGAGGAGGGCGACGACATCGGCGCGGACGACTCGCCCGGCGCCATCGACTTCGACGGCATCGACGACCGGATCGTCGACGTGCCCGGCCTCTCCGCGGGCGACTACGCCGGACTGGTGCCAGGACCGGAGGGCACCGTCTTCGTCATGAGCGACGGCGGACTGCTCAAGTACTCGGTCGACGATCGGGACGACGACGACTTCATCGACGACGGCGGCCGGTTCGCGGTCTCGCACGACCGCGAGCGCCTGCTCTACTTCAGCGGGGGATGGCGGATCGTCTCCACCTCCCGCCCACCTTCCGGGAACGACGGCGGTCTCGATCTCGGCGACCTGCGCCTGCGCGTCGAGCCGAAGGCCGAATACGCTCAGATGCTTCGGGACGGCTGGCGCTTCATGCGCGACTTCCTTTACGTGGACAACCAGCACGGCGCTCCTTGGGGCGACGTGTGGGAGTGGTACTCGGCCTGGCTCCCGGACGTGCGCCACCGCGCCGACTTCAACTACCTCCTCGACATCCTCTCCGGCGAGATCGCGGTCGGGCACTCCTACGTGAGCGGGGGCGACTACCCCTCCCTCGACAACAACCCGCGCACCGGCCTGCTCGGAGTGGACCTGGAAGAGGCGGACGGGGCCTACCGCATCACCCGCATCTACGACGGCGAATCCTGGACCCCCGGACTCGCCGGACCTCTCTCGCACCCGGGGATGAACGTGGCCGCCGGCGATTACCTCATGGCGATCGACGGCGCGGAGCTGCGGCCGCCCACCAACCCCTACCGGCTCCTCGAAGGCACCCGCGGGCGCGTCATCACCGTGACCGTGGCCTCCGCCGCGAACGGCGCGGACGCACGCGACATCCTTGTCGAGCCCGTCGCGAACGAAGGCGGCCTGCGCGGCTGGGCCTGGGTGGAGGGCAATCGGCAGCGGGTGGACGAGATGAGCGGCGGGCGGCTCGCCTACGTGTGGCTCCCGAACACCGGCCAGGGCGGCTACACCTACTTCAACCGCATGTACTTCGCCCAGCAGGATCGAGAGGGCGCCGTAATCGACGAGCGCAACAACGGCGGCGGATCGGCCGCCGACTACATCGTCGACATGCTCGACCGTCCACTGACCGGCTATTTCAACTCGCGCGCCGGCGATCGCAAGCCATGGACCCAGCCGATGGCGGGACTCTTCGGCCCGAAGGTCATGGTCATCAACGAACGCGCCGGCTCGGGCGGAGACCTCCTGCCCTACCTCTTCCGCTTCCACGAGGTCGGGCCGCTGGTCGGGACCAAGACCTGGGGCGGACTGGTCGGGACCTGGGACACGCCGCCGCTCATCGACGGCGGTCGGTTCGTCGCGCCGAGGGGCGGCTTCTTCGACGTGAACGGCGAGTGGGCTGTCGAGGCCGAGGGCGTGGCGCCGGACATCGAGGTGCGGAACGATCCCGCCCCGGTGATCGCGGGTGGCGACCCGCAGTTGGAGGCCGCCGTCCTGGAGGCCCTCCGATTGCTGGAGAACGGCGGAAAGGTGACCTTCGCCGAGGAGCCGCCACCGCCGGTAAGGTGGAGAAGGCCGGGGGGACGTTAGGGGGACTCGCTCACCGATACGAGGCGCTTCGCGCGTTCAGATCAACTCCAACTCCTCGAGGACGCTCCGCACCCGCTCCTCGCTCTCCCCCGTGATCGGGACCATGGGCAGACGGTAGACCGCGTCCAGCAGACCCATTTCGGCCATGGCGAACTTCGCCGGCCCGGGATTCGACTCGCAGAAGAGCACTTCCATCAGGGGGAGCCAGCGCTGGTGAACGGCGCGCGCCGCCTGGTATTCACCCACTTGGCAGGTGTTGCAGATCGTCGCCATCGACCTGGGGATCAGGTTGCCGGCGACCGAGATCAGTCCTGCGGCCCCAAGAGCCATGGCGGGAAGCGCACCTGAGTCGTCACCGGCCAGCACGTCGAAGTCGTCCGGAGCCTCCGCGCAAATCCTGCCGATCTGAACTATGTCGCCCGACGCCTCCTTGACGGCCGTCACCTGAGGTATCTCTCGGAGGCGCGCCAAGGTCTCCGGAGTGACGTTGACACCGGTCCGGCCCGGCACATTGTAGACGACGATGGGAAGACCCGCGGCCTCGGCGACCGCGGCGTAGTGCCGGAAGAGCCCCTCGGGAGTCGGCTTGTTGTAGAACGGGGTGACGGTCAGCAGCGCGGCGGCTCCCACCTGCTCCAGCTCCTTCGCCAGCTTCACGACCTCGCCGGTGTCGTTGCCGCCGCAGCCCGCGACCACCGGCACGCGACCCTCCGCCGCTTCCACCACGAGTAGAGTGTTGCCGATCTTTTCCTTGAAGGAGAGGGTGACCCCCTCGCCGGTGGTGCCGCCCGGCACCAGGAAGCTGGCCCCCTCATCGACCTGCCTGCGCGCGAGTTCGGTTACGGCGTGCTCGTCCAGCGATCCGTCGGCGTTGAAGGGTGTGACCAGAGCCGTGCCCAGCCCTGAGAGTCGAAGCGGTTCTGCTGTCATGTCAGTCCGTCGCCCGGTGATTTGTGAACGGCGAGATGGGATCGGTCCGGTGCGCGGCGATCTCCCGCCAGCGCTCCTTGAAATCGTAAACGCCGCCGCGTCCCCGGATCCAGAGCGCGGCTCGAACGGCCCCCTCGGCGAACCCCGCTCGGGAGCGGGCGGTGTGGCGACACGTGATGGTGTCGACCTCGGAGTCCCAGGTCAGTTCGTGGGTCCCGGGAACGTGTCCGAGTCGAGCGGAGGCTATCTGAACCTCGCGAGGCCAACCGGTGGCGCGGACGGTCTCCGCCAGCCGCAATGCCGTGCCCGACGGGACGTCGAGCTTGCGTCGATGGTGGGTCTCGAAAGCCGCGAGGTCGTAAAGCTCTTCGCAGGCCGTCATCACCCGAGTCGCTTCGGCAACCACGCCGAAAAACGCGTTCGCGCCGATGGAGAAGTTCGATCCGTGAACCAGGCCGATGCCCGCCTCTTCCGCCAGCGTGAGCAGCCGTTCCCGTTCGGCGTCCCAGCCGGTCACGCCTACCACGGCCGCCACGCCGGTCTCGCAGTACGCTTCGACGTTGCGCGCGACCGCATCGGGTACCGAGAAGTCGATGACCACGTCGATACCGGCGAGTCTTTCCCGTGTGACTCCGGAGCCGTCGGCGTTGTCGGCGGAGGTCAGCCGATCACGCACGTCGACCCCGAATCGGGGAGCGAGCGCTTCCACCTGACGGCCCATACGGCCGTAACCGACCAGAGCGACCCTCAGAGCCATCGGTCCGTCCGTAACGCCGTCGGTTCGTGAGACGCCCCGGACTGCGGCTCAGGCATCGAGCCATCGCTCCGCGCGCAAGAGCTCCGCGTTGAGCACCGAAGCTCCCGCCGCGCCGCGCACGGTGTTGTGCACCAGGGCGACGAAGCTCGTCGTCAGCACCGGGCAGCGTCTGACTCTGCCGATGCTCACCGCCATGCCGTCGCCCGCCCACGAATCGAGTCGAGGTTGCGGACGGGCGGCGGCATCCGTCACTCGAACCGGATGCGCCGGTGCGCTCGGAAGTCCGAGCTCCTGCGGCAGCCCCCGGAATCCGCAAAGGGCGTCGCACACCTCGTCGGGGGAGGGAGTGGACGTCAGCTTCACGGATACGCACAGCATGTGCCCGTCGACCACGGGCACCCGGTTGCAGTGGGCGCTGACGGCTGCCCGAAGCGGCTGGATCTCGTCACTGCCGAACTCCCCGAGGATCTTGAGCGTCTCGGTCCCGATCTTCTCCTCCTCGCTGCCGATCTTCGGTACGATGTTGCCGATAATGTCGAGAGACGGCACGCCGGGGTGTCCCGCGCCCGAGAGCGCCTGCATCGTGGTCACCACCAGGCTCTCGATGCCGAACGGCCGGAGCGGAGCGAGGGCGAGCGCCAGCCCGATCGTCGAGCAATTCGGGTTGGTGATGATCGCTCCCGTCCAGTCGCGAACCCTGCGCTGCCCCGGAATGAGCTTCAGGTGATCCGGGTTGATCTCGGGGATGAGCAGCGGGACATCGGGCTCCATCCGGTGGTTGCTCGAGTTCGAGACCACGAAACGGCCCGCTTGGGCGAAATTCCGTTCGATCTCCCCGGCGACCTTCGGATCCATGGCGGAAAAGACCAAGGTGGGGCAGTCCGAGCCCGGCAAGGCTTCGGAGACCTCGATCTCGGCCACGCTCTCCGGTATTTCTCCTTCTCCGAGCCAATGCGCCGCCTCACCATAAGGACGGCCCGCGCTCCTTCGGCTCGCTCCCAACCAGACCAGGTCGAACCACGGATGGTGGGCGAGAGCGGCGACGAACTGCTGGCCCACCATGCCCGTGGCACCCAGGAGTCCTACGGGCAGCCTGGCGGCGGGACCGGAAGCGGCAGCGGCGGGACCGATGTCAGAAAAAGAACTTGTGTGAGCCATTTGCGCGGATCACGCGGAAGATGCGCCGAGGTGTGTACGGATGCTGGTCGAGCGGAACGAACGTCCGGGTCTTCTACACCCGGACCGGGGCCAAGGTACGCTTCGGGGCAAGGCGGCTGCGCCGTCCGGTCAAGGGGCGGAATTCGTAGGGGGCGCCGTGGTGGCGGCTTCCCACCCCTACCTCTTCTCGTAGACCGTCCTTCTGCCGTCGGCGCCGTAACCGATCACGTCGTAGGGGTCAGTGCGGCTGCCCACCTCCATGCCGGGCGAACCGATCGGCATGCCCGGGACCGCGAGTCCGTCCAGGTCCGTCGCCTCCGTGAGGAAGCGCACAATGACCTCGGCCGGGATGTGTCCCTCGAAGGTGTGCTCGCCGATGATGGCGGTGTGACACGAGAACAGTTCGTCTGTCATTCCGGCTCCGATCTTGATCGCCACCAGGTCCGCCGGCAGGACGTCCTCGGCCTCGACCGCAAAGCCCGCCGCCCGCATGTGATCCACCCAGAGGCCACAGCAGCCGCAGCTCGCGGTCTTGTAGACCTTGACCGGCGGCAGTGCGGCCTCGGTCGCGTTCGACCGGGTTGTGACCGCGACGCTCGATGCGAGCCTCGGTCCTGGACCTGCCGGAGCCCCGGCCGGGCCCGGAGCTTGCGCCGCGTCCGTAGCGGAAGCGGCCGCCTGGGCGGAGGGGGCGTCGGCCGAGGAGGGAGCGTCTCCGCCGCTCTCGCCCGAGCAAGCCGCAACCAGCGCGAGGCCGAGCAGGGCCATGAGGGGGCTGGTGCGGAATCCCCGCTGACGGGCGTCGAAACGGAGGCCCGGTCTCCTGAAAATCGCCACGAAAACTCTCGGCCTCCCAATCATGTGATCGTCCTCAGAAGTCTTTGCAGCCTCTCCTTGTGCGACTCTAGCTCCGCGACGAGTTCCTCAAGCCTCGCGTACATGTCCGCCGCCGGTCTCTGGTCGGCCCGCTGAGAGTTGGAGTAGAGGTACGAGAGCTGGTCGGCGAGCATGGGCTGGGGGTAGCTGGAAACGGATCGGTCGGTGACGAGCGCGGCCTCGATCTCCCGGAGCGCGCTCTCCACTTCGCTCCCCTCCTGCACGCGTTCCAGCGCGTCGTCCAGCCGGTCGATCGTCCCGTCGACGTCCTCGATGGCGGCGACGATCTCGAGTCCGAGCGCGAACTGGGCCTCGAGGTCCGCCTGCGTCGTGACGCCCTCGGCGGCGACCCGCGGATCCATGACGACCTCCAGCGGTTTCGCCTCGACCGCCGCGCCGTCGACCACGAGCTCGACCGCGTAGCTGCCCGGCGGGACCATGGGGCCTCGCGCCGAGCCGCCCGCTCCGGGAACGGTCATGTTCCATACGAAGCGGTTCATGCCGGCGGCTCCGGAGGGCCTCGCGGTTCCCATAACACGGCTGAAAGGAGCCCTCATGCCTTGGCCTTGCTGAACGCGCATGCCGGCTCCGCC
Organism: Gemmatimonadota bacterium; assembly: GCA_021295815.1. Classification (NCBI taxonomy): domain Bacteria; kingdom Pseudomonadati; phylum Gemmatimonadota; species Gemmatimonadota bacterium. Next base: position 31,597 of record JAGWBQ010000011.1, read on the forward strand.
CGACTCGTACGAGCGCAATACGGAATCGTCGCGCAGGATCCGTATCTCGACCGCATCCGCGTCCGCAGGCAGATAGTAGTCGATCACAGCTCCCGCCTGCGAGTACCGCGGCTCGTCCGGACCGCCGCCGCCGAAGCCGCCGCCGCGGACCCTGACGGCCTCGTTGGGCTGCATGAGCGCCGGACCGCCGTCGGCCAGCGCGGCGTCCCAGTTCCGGATCGGGGAGAGGTCGTCCATGACCCAGAACCCGCGCCCCATCGTCGAGAGAGCGAGGTCTCCCATGTGCAGCTTCATGTCGGTGATGGGCGTCGCCGGGAGATTGAACTGGAAGCGGTCCCAGTTCGCCCCGTCGTCGAAAGAGACGAACATGCCGAACTCGGTGCCGGCGTAGAGCAGTCCCTCGCGCTCCGGATCTTCGCGGATCACGCGAGTCGGGAAGTCGCCGGGAATGCCGTTGTCGCCAGGAGTGAGCAGCGTCCAGGTCGCGCCGAAGTCGTCGGTGCGGTAGATGAACGGCGTGAAGTCGCCCAGAAGCGTCCGGTACGCCGCGAAGTAGGCCTTGCCCGCCGCGTGCGGGGACGGGTCGATAGTCTGGATGCGGCCCTCCGGCTCAATGTCGGGAGGCGTCACCTCGGTCCAGGTCGCGCCGCCGTCCCTCGTCACGTGAACCAGCCCGTCGTTGGAACCGGCCCAGATGACTCCCGGCTCCACCGGCGACTCCTCGACGGCATAGAGCACGGAGTAGTGCTCTTCGCCGGTGATGTCGCGCGTGATCGGGCCACCCGACACCATCTGACGTTCGGGACGGAAGGCCGTCAGATCGGGGCTGATCGCCTCCCAGGTCACCCCTCCGTCGGTGGTGCGGTGGACGAACTGCGAGCCGTGGTAGACGACGTCGGGGTCATGCGGCGAGACCTCGATGGGCACCACGCGCTGGAAGCGGTAGTTGAGCTCGGCCGGATTCACCCCGTAGAGGTTCTGGAATCCCACGTAGTACTGCTGCTCCTGGCCGGTCACGGTGGAGTAGCGCCCGAAACGGCCCTTGCAGTTGGCGTACACGATGCCGGGGTCTCCCGGCCTGGGCACGACCGGCCCGGTCTCGCATCCCCCGATCGCCTGCCAGTCGCCCGTGGATCCGCCCACCGAACCGTGGGTCGGCGCATCGCTCGGCACCCTGATGGTGGAATTGTCCTGCTGGCCGGCGTAGAGCCAGTAGGGGAAGGCGTCGTCCACGTCCACCTGGTACAGCTCGGCGGTGGGCTGGTTGTGCTGGGTCGACCAGGTGTCGCCGAAGTCGAGAGTGACGTTCGCGCCGCCGTCGTTCGACTGGACCCAGATGTCGGGGTTGACCGGGTTCACCCACATGTCGTGATTGTCGCCGTGCGGGGTGCCGCGGCGCCGGAAGCTCCGCCCGCCGTCCCGCGACTCGTAGAAGCCCTCGTTGTTCACCCAGACGATGTCGGCGTCGCTGGGATGGGCGTAGACGTTCGTGTAGTAGAAGGGGCGATTCATGATCCCGCGCTGATTGCTCACCATCTCCCAGCGCTCGCCACCGTCGTCCGAGCGGTAGAGCCCTTCGTCGGGATCGGTCGTCTCCACCAGCGCGTAGACGCGGCCGGGCGCCGCCGGAGTCACCGCGAGATCGATCTTGCCGATCAGCCCCTCGGGCAGTCCCGCCGTCACCATGCGCCAGGTGTCGCCACCGTCGGTCGACTTCCAGATGCCGTTCTCCCTCCCCGAGTGCTCCATCCCCGAGATGATCGTCCACGGCCTGCGCTCAGCCCTCCACATTGCGGCGTAGAGCTCGCTCGGGTTCGTCGTGTTGAACACGAGATCGACCGCTCCCACCGAGTCCGAGGTGAAGAGAACCTGCTCCCAGGTAGCCCCTCCGTCCCGGGTCCGGTACACGCCTCGGTCCGGACTCGGGGCCCACGGATTGCCGAGAGCCGCCGCGAACGCGGTCTCGGGGTCGTCGGGATGGACCTCGACGGCTCCTATCTGCCCCATGTCGTGGAGTCCGATCTTCCGCCAGCTCCCACCGCCATCGTCCGAACGGTACGCGCCCCGGCCGACGATCACGTTCGAGCGGATGCCGTCCGACCCGGTGCCGACGTATACGACGTCCGGGTCCGAGGGCGCCACGCGGATCGAGCCGATCGAGCCGGTCTCGAGCACGCCGTCCATGATCGGGAACCAGCTCGTGCCGTAGTTCTCGGTCTTCCAGACCCCGCCACCGGTCGCACCCATATAGAAGGTGTAGGGATGAGCGGGGTGGCCGGCCACGGCGGTGACCCGACCGCCGCGAGACGGACCCACCATACGGTAGTCGAGCCCGTTCATCGTGCGCTCCACCTGGGATATTTCCGCCCAGGGGCGTTCGGCCTCCTGGGGAAGGGGAGCTGCCCCGACAGGTGCGAAGGCGAGGACGAGGAGCAGGACGAGTGCGCCGGGGGTGCGCGAAGCGGATCGAAGAAGAGGACGTGCGGTCTTCATGGACAGCCGGGACGGAAGTGAACGGAGACCCGAGGAAGATACAGAAAATACCCTTCACCTGACAGGCGCACCCGAGGAGTGGCCGACCCTGACCAGGTTACGGGCGGGTCGGAGCCTCGCCCAGCGCCTTACCGGGCAGCCAGCGCTTCGGCTCCATCGTGTTTTCGACCTCTTCGGGCTTCAGCCGGAACCAACGTGCCACCAGGAGGATCTCGGCCGCCTCCTCCGGCTTGAGCGCCTGGAGTCCGTGCTCCACCCCTTCGAAGACTTCGCAAACCGCCCGATGCAGACGGTCCCGGCCCTCGCGTCCCTTCTCTTCGCGCAAGCATCCCCGGACACGCCCACCTCGGATCAGGTAACGTCGGGCTTCGCCGTCGTAGCCGACCACCCTGTAAACGAAAGAGAGCTCCTCGACCTGTCCGCGGAACGCGGTGAGCTCGGCAGCGAAGTCTTGGAGACGGTCGTACCTGTCACGCAGGATGGCGGCGTACTCGTACTCCTGCCTTTCCGAAGCCTCGTTCATCGACCTATAGAGGTTGCGCAGCGGCTCCTCGGAGCGTCCCGAGAGAAAGAGCGCGAGCCTCTCCAGCGCCTCGCGGTAGCGGGCCTCGCTCGATCTCCCGGCACACGGCGCCAGACAGTTGCCCAGCTCGGCGCGGATGCAGCGGGCTGTCGGTTCCCAGCCGAAAAAATCGGGCTGGTCGCTGAAATGCATGAGCGTGCCTGCGGCGCAGTCGCGGATACCCAGCGTGTGGACAAGCTCGCGCACCGACCGGCGCAGCGCCTTCACCCTTGGGAACGGTCCGAAGTAGGTCGATCCGTCAGCGACCACCCGTGAAACCGCGAGCACCCGAGGGGCCCGTTCGCGCGTGATCTTCAGGAAGGCGTATGCCCGCTTGCGTTTGTGCTGTACGTTGAAGCGTGGACGATGGCTTTGGATCAGCTTCATCTCCCTGATGAGAGCCGAGAACTCGTCCGGAGTGTAGTCCCACTCCACACCCTCGGCGTCCCGTATGACCCGGTGCGCCTTTTCCTCCTCCGAGGCCCGAAAATAGGAGAGCAGCCTGGTTCGGACTTGGACGGACTTACCCACATACCTGAGCTCGGAACCCTTTCCGTAAATGCGATATACTCCCGGCCTGTTTTCCGCGCGGGCGCGCACCTCGTCCCGCAGCTCGACGCTCCCCGCTCTGGGAGGGGCGCGACGGACCGGACGACCGTGACCCCCGCCCTCTCTCTCCAAGGATTCTGACATATGTTCGGTATCTATTCGGTAACGGGAGATGAAGATGCACGAGCCTGACCGCTGTGTCAAGCCTGCCCGCCGCGTCAAGTCGGTCCGCGACCCGCTCTGGAACACGATCCGGCTCGATCCGGTCGCGGTTCGCATCATCGACACGCCCGAGTTTCAGCGTCTGCGCTACATCCGCCAGCTCGGCCTCGTCCATCTCATCTATCCCGGGGCCACTCACACCCGGTTCGACCACGCCCTCGGAGTCTACCACCTCACCCGCCGAGCGCTATCTCATCTTCGCGAGACCCACCGCGGCGGGAACGAGGTCTGGGAAGGCGCGGAGCTCGTCCCTTACGCCGCGCTTCTCCACGACATCGGTCATTACCCGCTCTCGCACGCGCTGGAGGAACTTCCTGCGGAGCTCGTCCCCGAAGGTCATGAGGCGACGGGAATGCACTTCCTGAGCTCCCCCGAACTGGAGGCGGCGGTGGCGGAGCTGGGCGAGGGAAGTTCGACCCGGATCCATGATCTTGTCACCGGAAAGAGCGAGCTGCCGCTGGCGGGGCTGGTGAGCGGAGGCCTCGACATGGACAAGATGGAGTATCTGCGCAGGGACGCCTTCTTCTGCGGGGTGCCCTACGGGGAGATCGACGTCGCGAGACTTCTTTCGGGGATCGCTCTCCTGGCCGATCCGGTGAGCGGGCGTTTCGAGCTCGGCATCAGGGAGAAGGGGGCGTCGGCCATCGAATCGCTTCTATTCGCGAAGTACCAGATGTTTCGGAACGTCTACTGGCATCACGCCGTCCGTGGCGCGACCTGTCTCTACAAGCGTATAGTCGAGGAGGCTCTGGCCGCGGGCATCGTCGAATCGGCGGAACTTGTCGGACCCACCGACGAGGTGCTGCTCCACGAGCTGGCCCGAAGGACGGAAGACGATGGTCGGCCGATCGCCAGAAAGCTCGCCGGCAGGTGGCTGCCCGCACTACGCAACCGCCGTCTTCCCCGCCGGGCGCTCGAACTCTCCGTCTACGACTTCGAAGGCGTGGAACCGTCGTGGCTTTCCGCACCCACCGAGCGCAAGCGGCGTTTCGAGGACGCCCTCGCGGCCGAGCTAGGTCTGGAGAGCGGCGAGGTGATGATCGACTTCCCTCGCAAGCCCGGCATGTTTCAGCTCGACTTCCTTGTGGAACGGAGGAGCGGTGCCGTCGAACGGCTGGACGAGGCCGGCATGCCCGGGATCGTGGATCTTCCGAAGCTGGGCCGGGAGCTGCACACCACGGCGAGCGTACTCCGCATCTTCACCCTTGACCGACGTTCGCTCCGGGCCGAGGATGTGGCGAGGCGGATAGGGTTCGAGACACCGACGGACTAGCCGGCGGCGTTGTCCGCGATGGTGGCGAACTGGCGGTTCCGGTACCTGCAGGGAACCACGACCTGTGATCGGGTTATCGCCTGTGTACGCCCGCCGCAGGGAAACTCCTCGGGAGGCGCTTTCCCCCGGGGCCGGTATCCGCCTGTTAACGTTTTCGGGTTTCCGGCGTAAGAAGGGTTGACACCATCTGCGTTTGTGTGCAGTTTGAATGGCTATACCCCAAATCGGGGGCACCCACGGAGCACGAGGACGATGCCAGCCCGCCACGGTAACCACGCCCGTAAGAGGGATCGGACAACTCAGCAACTGCTCGCCGGCTTCGACGCCGGTGTCGAGGAGCAGAGTGCGCTCGACCAGTACCTGCAGGACGTGAGCCGCCACGAACTCATCACGGTCGAGCAGGAAAAGGCGCTCGGCGCCCTGGCTCAGCAGGGTGACGAGAAGGCCGTCAAGGCGCTCGCCGAGGCGAACCTCCGCTTCGTCATCAGCGTGGCGAAGAAGTACCAGAACCGCGGCGTCGCGCTCACCGACCTCATCCAGGAAGGCAACGTCGGCCTAATCACGGCTGCGAGGAAGTTCGATCCCAACCAAGGGGTCAAGTTTATCAGCTACGCCGTGTGGTGGATACGCCAGGCGATTCTGGCCGCCCTCGCCAATCAGGGCCGGCCCGTGCGCGTCCCCCTCAATCGCGCAAGCGATCTGGCGCGCATCTTCAGGGAGAAGGAGCGCTACAAGCAGAAGCACGGCAAGGAGCCGGAGTCGGCCAAGCTGGGCGAGCTCACCAACCTGACGCCCGACCTCGTCGAGTCTCTCCAGACGCTCAACGCGGCCGAAATCAGGCTCGACGCACCGATCGGCGACTCCGAGGACTCGCAGTTGGTCGAGCGCTTCATTTCGGAAGAGGCGGCGGAGCCGGAGATCGAGGTCGAGAACCGGGTGCTGCAGGAGACGATCTCGCAGGCGCTCTCCGGCCTCGATGACCGCGACGCTCAGGTGCTGCGTCTCTACTTCGGACTCGACGGCGGCCGCCAACATACTCTCGAGGAGATCGGCAAGGAGCTCGGCGTCACCCGCGAACGCATTCGTCAACTCCGCGACCGCGCCCTCCGAAGGCTGCGCACCGGAGATCTCGGATCCAAGCTGGCATCGTTCGCGGCGTAGTCCACCAGGCCGGGGGAGGCAGATACCTTGTCTGCCTCGGACTCGGCCGGTACGTCGAGGCCACCGTGCGCGGCAGGCTCAAGCACAGGGAGAGCGAGCTCGAGAAGATAGTCGTCGGCGACTCAGTCGAGCTCTCCGGCGGGAACTCGTCCTGGACGATAGAGTCGGTGGCCGGACGCCGCACTCTCCTGGCGCGCCGCGGGCGGGGCGGCACCACCGGCAAGTTGATTGCCGCGAACGTCGATACGGCTTTCGCGGTGATCTCCGTTCGCGAACCCAGGGCCAAGCTCGAGCTTGCCGACCGCCTCCTCGTCCTCGCCGAGGCCGGTAGGCTGAGGCCGGTGCTTGTGGTCAACAAGATCGATCTGCCGGACGGCGACCTGATCGCCGACAGCTTGCTTTCCCTTTACCGCACCGTCGGATACCGGGCTCTAAAGGTCAGTGCGACGACCGGCACGGGGTTGAGCGAACTCGTTCAGGAGATGTCCGGATCGCTCTCCACCCTCATCGGGCCTTCCGGGGTCGGCAAGTCCTCGTTGCTGAACGCCATCAAGCCGAGCCTCGGCCGTCGGACGGCTCCGGTCTCCGGTCTCGGCACGGGCAGGCACACGACCGTCAGTTCCAGAATCGTCTCGCTCGTCGGAGGCGCGTCGGTGGCCGACACACCGGGATTCGCCAACGTAAAGGTCTGGGGTCTCGGTCCGGCGGAACTCGTCCGCTGCTTTCCCGAGTTGAGGAGGCTCTCTCCGTCCTGCCGCTTCCGGGACTGCGCCCACATCGCCGAGCCCGATTGCGCGGTGCGGGAGGCGGTCGGTCGAGGCGCCATCGAAGGATCCAGGTATCGGAGCTACCTGGACGCCCGGACCGAGGCGGCCGAAGCCCTGCCCGAATGGAGCGCCGCGAGGACATAGCGGCCGTGCCGAAACTCGCACGAGCACCGAGAGCGAGCTGAGCAGCCGCGCACGGTACGATGAGGGACGAACAGCACCGCTATTCGCCCGGAGAGCGGCACCGTGAGCAGGGTCCAGCGCGGATGCGGTGTCGCACTGCCGTGGAGGCGTTGTCCACGCGCTGTCAGTCCGACCCGTCCACCGGCTCCGCCTGCCGGTCGTCGCAGGCCGGGTCACCTTCGAGCGCCGTCACCCGCAGCATCCCCGATTCCGGCTCCCTCGAGACCGCCACCGGCCAGTCGTAGAGGTCGGAGAGGCGGTCGGTCCGCATCACCTCGGCGGGCGGGCCGTCGGCGACCACCTTTCCCGCCTTCAGCAAGAGCGCCTCGTCGGCGAAGCGGGCCGCGAGTTCCAGGTCGTGGACGACCACGATCACCGTCCGGCCTTCGTCGGCCTTTCGGCGCAAGAGTCGGAAAATCCTCATCCGGTGGTGGAGATCGAGGCTGGCTGACGGCTCGTCGAGGGCGAGCGCCTTCGGTCGCTGAGCCAGCGCTCTCGCGATGCGGGCGAGCTGGAGCTCTCCTCCTGAGAGAGTGGCCACGTCGCGGTCGGCGAATCCGGTCAGACCGCACTCCGCCATGGCCGCCTCCACCTCCTTCCGGTCGGTGGGTCGCTCCGCTTGGAGCGGTCCCAGGTGCGGGTAGCGCCCCATGCCGACGAGCCCTCGCACTGTCAGCGGGAACGGGAAGGCCTCGCGCTGGGTCACGACGCCTACCGCCTGGGCCCGCCTGCGGGGCTCCCACTCCTCGATCCTCCGACCGTCCAGAAGCGCTTCTCCCTTGGCGGGCGTGAGCAGACCGAGCATGACCCGCAGCAAAGTGGTCTTGCCGCACCCGTTAGGCCCCGCGACGGCCTTGAAGCCACCGCCTTCCGCCGAGGTCGAGACTCCGGCGAGTGCGGGAACCGGGCTGCCGGGATAGGTCAGGTGAACTCCGGCGGTTTCGAACTTCACACCGACTCCCATGGCGTCACCCCGACCGCCTGAGCAATATGAGGAAGACCGGCACTCCGACGACGGCGGTCACCACCCCGATCGGAAGCTCCGTCGGCGAGATCACCGTACGGGCAAGCAGGTCGGCGAAAACGAGGAAGTTGGCGCCGGCGAGAAACACGATCGGCAGCAGGACGCGGTTGTCGGCCACCACCACCATGCGCACGACGTGCGGCATGACGAGACCCACGAAGCCGATGATGCCGACGAAGGCGACTCCGGACGCGGCTATGAGAGCCGAGAGCAGAAGCACGATCCGCTTCATTCTCTCCACCGAAGCTCCGAGGTGGTGAGCGGTCTCTTCGCCGATCGCGAGAAGATTCAGGGCCCGGGCGCAGCCGAGCAGGCCGAGAGTGGCCGGAATAGTGTAGGTCGCGACAATCAGGACTTCGTTCCACGAGCTGTTCGCCACGCTCCCCATCATCCACAGCAAAGCCCTCTGAGCGGCGCTCCCCTCGGCCAGGGTCATCATCAGAGCGATGACGGAACCGAAGAACGCGGATACCGCCACACCTGCGAGAAGCAGGACTTTCACATCCATGACGGCTCGCGACGCGGAAGCGAACCCGAATATGAGTAAGAGGGCGAAGATCGAGCCCGCGAAAGCCACTACCGGAAGACCCCACGACGCTGCGGCGACCCAGCCGAACGTGATCACCGCCACCGCACCCAGAGCCGCACCGCTGGAAATGCCGAGGATGTAGGGCTCGGCGAGCGGGTTGCGCAGCAGCGACTGGAATCCGGCCCCCGAGACCGCGAGCCCTCCTCCCACCAGGAGTGCCATTATCACTCTCGGAAGCCTCAGTCCGACGGTTATCCCCCGATCCGCGCTTTCGAGTCCCACCAACGCTCGAAACACGTCGACAACCGAAACCTCCGCGCCGCCGACCCCGACACCTAACGCCACAGCGAGGGCGAGAGAGACCGTTAGCCCGACCGCGACGGACGACGAGCGCTTCATCGGCCCGGCGAGTCGTTCCTAATCGTGCGGAAAGAACAGACCGTGGAGGTACTCCGCGTCTTCCGCAATCCCCGGTCCGGGAACCTGCAAACGTCCGCCCAGCTCTATCACCCGGGCGTCCGGCGCCAGACGGGGATCCCAGTCGCTCGCCGTGTTCACCAGCACTATGTCCGGTGCGGCGAACCTGAGGACCTCGGGGCTGATCGGGACGAATCCTCCGTCCTCGTCAAGCGGGTTCTTACCTCCGGCCGTCTCGACGATCTCGTTGACCCAGCTGCCGCGAGTCGCCACGAACGGTGGCGTTCCGCCCAGCACATAGACCACACTCGGCCCCTTTCGGTCTTCCGAGAGCGCACGCAAGCTCCCCAGCCTGTTGCGCAAATCGGCCACAAGCGCGGCGGCCCTGTCCTCAGACCCGGTGACCGCGCCGACTATCTCGACCTGCCGAAACACGTCTTCCATCAGACCGGTTTTCACGGACACCGTCGGGATGCCGAATTCACCCAGTCGGTCCGCGATCCCTCGGCTGTCGTCGCCCTGATAGAATATCACGAGGTCCGGGTCGCGCTCGATGACGTGTTCGAGGCTCGGGTCGATGCCCCTTCCGACCGACGCGATTTTCGCCGCCCACTCCGCCGTGTCGAACTGGGTGCGACCCACCAGCCGGTCCTCCTCGCCGAGAGCGCGCAGAACGGCGGTGGCGGAAGGTACCAGCGACACGATACGTCGAGCCGGCTCGACGAGGCTCCGTTCGACACCGGAGGCGTCCACCACCAGAACGCCGCCGTCCGGCGGGGGCTCCGCACATCCTGCCGCCGCAGCGAGAATCGCGACCGGCAGCCAATGCGGCACAGTCCGGCGGCGCCGGTACCTCATCCTCCCGTCGCGGCCCGGCAGGGTTCGTCTTCGAAGAGGGATCTCCAGAATCTTCCCCGTCCCCTGATCACCTGCCATCCGGCGTCCTGCTCCCCGTGAATCCGGAGCAACACCTCGTCGGCGCCGTCGCCATCGATATCCACGCGGTCGAAGAAGCTCGGCACCGCCTTCCCGGCACCGGCCTTCCTAAAGTCGGAATAAGCGGTGAAAATCCGGCCCTCCTCGTCTCCGCCGCCCATCACGAAAATGGAGTAGGCGGTCTCGAGCGCAGTCGGACTCACCGGACCCACCGCGACCTCGTCGCCCAAGGTGAATGTGGCGGCGAAGAAGCGGTCCTCGGGACCTCCGCCGACTGCGAACGCGGTGATCTCACGGCGAATCGAGAGAAAGCCCTCCGAAGGCCAGGCGGCCCCCTCCGTCGCGACGATGCCCGACGCCATGCTCAGCGAGCCGACCCGTTGAGCGTAGTTGTGCCTGAGCGGTCTGTAGCTGCCGAAGTCACGGCGCCCGGCGTAATCTCGGGGAAGCGCGACCAGCGCCTCGGCCGAAACCGCCTGCGGGATCACTCGCACCTCGCCTTCGACCTGGGGGAGTCCGGTTTCGCAAGCCTCGCCTTCGTCGACCACGGAATCGACCACGAGCTCGCCCACACGAGCACCGTCGGCGAAGAGTATCCACTCGGTGCCGACGGCCAGCGGTCCGGCTGCCAGCGCCTCGCCGATACGCGGCAAGTCGTGCTCCGTGGGTACGGCCCTCAGGGAATCGCCGTTCCACAGACCCACGATCTCCAGACGGACGCGGTCGGCGTCTCGTTCGCCGGCCAGCAGAAAGACCCCTTCCGGAACATCGGGGAGCGTTACCTCGCTCACCTCCACCGTTTCCTCGACGGTCCCGGAGCGATCCGGGGGACCGCGCAGCGCAATGGAAGCCCCTTCCATTTCCACGCAACCGGTCGTTCCTGCGAGGAGGCAGACCGGGATTACTCTATTGGGGAAGCAGGCCATGGCGCTCGGGGACGGAGTGTGGGATGAGCTTCAATCGAAGGGCGCAAGGGCATGCACGGCAAGCATGCGAGAGTCGGAGAGGTCGGGCACCGGCCGGGACCGGTCCTCATAAAGCTAGCAGTCGGCAGCGAAACTCGCACGAGCGGCGAAGCGCCGTGCGGGACGCCGTGCTCCTCGGTGTCGATCTTCGGGCGAATAGCGGTGCCGCTCGTCCCTCAATCGCGCCTTGCCCGCGCGGATGCGGCAGCGTTCCGCCGCAGGTGGTCCTGTCCGCGGACTGCTACAGTGACAACACGGTCCCCAACCCGGCCTCCTCCGCCTGCACCAAGGCCAAATGTGCTACCGCGACATCCTGAACGGCGTTCCCGACGGACTTGAAGAACGTAATCTCGTCGGGCCTCGTGCGCCCCGGAACCCGGCCCGCGACCACGTCTCCCAACTCGCCGACAACGGCTGACTCGTCGATCACCCCGGCGGCGAGCGGCTGCAGGATGTCCCCCGCCTCGGCCATAGCGCCAGCCCGCTGGTCCACAACGATGCGCGCCCTGGCGACGAGGGTCGCGTCGACCTCGGCCATCTCGGGAGTGAAGGAGCCGATGCCGGTCACATGGGCTCCGTCCTCGACGAGCGAGCCGTCGAAGACCGGTGTGGGGCTGGTGGTGGCGGCGATCACCAGGTCGGCTCCCGCGAGGGCCTCCTCGGGTGTCCGCGCCGCTCTCGCCTCGAGGCCGGAATCCGACGCCTCGATCTCTCTTGCCAGGGTTCGTCCGGTATCGTCCAACGTGAAGACGCGGACCTCTCGCACCTCCCGCACGCAGCGTACCGCATCGAGCTGGGTGCGCGCCTGAACGCCGGCCCCGAAAAGGGCGACCGTTCCGGCCTGCGGACACGCCATCAGGTCGGCGGCGAGCCCTCCTCCCGCCCCCGTGCGCAGCGCGGTCAGCCACTCCCCCTCCAGCAAGGCTTTCAGAGCGCCGGTTCTAGGGTCGAAGACCGCTATGGCGGCGTGAATCGCCGGAAGGCCGTAACGCTCGGGATTGTCCAGGTTGACGCTCACCAGCTTGGCCGCCACTCTTTCGTTCCCCACCCGTCCCGGCATGAAGAGGGCGACACCTCCGGGTGTGTCCATGGAGAGGCGGGTCGGCGCGTGGGCTGTCCCGTCGGAGAGGGAACGGAAGGCCTCGCGCATGGCGGCGATGGCCGTCGGCATGTCGAGGGCCGCCGCGATCTCCTTCCGGGAAAGAACTCTGATCTTCATATTCCGGGTTCGGTCAGGAGCTGCCGGCCGCCCGCGCCCTTGCGGGGGACCGTGTCGCTTTCGTAACTATTCATGATCTGACGATAGCTTGACCGATGCATCCGGCGAAGCTGACGACGAGAGACGCGCGGCCTGCGCGGTCCCCAAAGATCCTTCAACAGGTGATGACCCAACATGATACCAGCCGGAAGAACCATGCGAAGGGCGTTGATCGTTGGGGGCGGGATTTTCGGCATCACCGCCGCCGTCGAGCTGAGGCGGCGGTCCTGGGCGGTTACAGTCGTCGACAGGGCGCGCGTTCCGAACCCCGACGCGTCCTCTACCGACACGAGCAAGCTCGTGCGCATGGACTACGGGAACGATCGCTTCTATCACGAGCTCGCCGAAGCAGCCCTCGAAGGCTGGGATCGCTGGAATCGGGACCTGCCTACGCCCCTCTACCACGAGACCGGCTTTCTGGTTCTGGCGGCGGAAGAAATGGCGCCGGGGGGATTCGAGCACGACAGCTTCCAGATTCTTGACGAACGCGGCTTCGGCCCCGTGCGCCTCGCCGACCACGCCGAGGTTCTTGCCCGGGGGCCCTGGATGCTCGACGCATATCCCGACGGCTACCTGAGTCGAAGGGCGGGTTGGGTGGAATGCGACCGAGTCGTCGAGGTGCTGATCGAGAAGGCGAAGAGCATCGGCGTAGTCTTCCGGGAGGGCATGGCGCGAAAACTGTCGGCCCACGGCTCGAAGATCACGGGAGTGACTCTTGACAACGGGTCCAGGCTGGGAGCCGATTGCGTAGTGGTCTCCGCAGGCGCCTGGACGCCTCAGCTGGTGCCGGAGCTCGCAGGGCTGCTCACTTCGGTGGCGCAACCCGTTCTCTATTTCAAGCCCCCGGACCCCTCGCCCTATCACGGCGAGAACTTCCCCACTTGGGCGGCCGACACCTCGCGTGAAGGCTGGTACGGTTTCCCGAGCCTGCCCGACGGCAGAGTCAAAGTGGGACATCACGGCAAGGGCATCCCCGTCGAGCCCGACCGGCGCCTGCCGGTGGGGCACCGGCACGAGCAGCGCACTCGCGCCTTCCTGAAGAACTTCCTCCCCGAGCTCGCCAAGGCCCGCGTCGACCATCGCAGGACCTGCATGTACTGCGACTCCCTCGACGGCGATTTCGTGATCGCGCGCCATCCGTGGCACGACGGCCTCGTAGTCGCTTCCGGCGGCAGCGGTCACGGCTTCAAGTTCGCCCCGCTTCTGGGCGAGATCGTAGCGAACGTAGTGGAAGGGCACGACGAACCCAGGGCCGAACGATTCCAGTGGCGAACGGAGATCACCGAGAAGCTGGAAGCGTCGAGATCGCGGGCTTGAGGCGCTCGAAACCCGGTCTCCTGGCGCTCCCGGAGGCCAAGCCTTATCTCGCGATGCGCACGAGGCGACCCTCCCCTTGAAACCGAGGGAACTTTCGCTTATCTTGGTATCCAAGCGAGGGTTCTGGGTCATTCAAAACGGAGGTCCATCATGGCGGAGGCAAGCTTGGGGGCGATCGGCGAGTTCCTGACCTCCGCACCGCTGTCGGAGCTCTCCGACGAGCAACTGGTGAGTGCGCACCTGGTAGGCAGGCACGGTGCGTTCGACGTCCTCTACAACCGCTATCGCGACCGGCTCGTGCACTTCATCACGAGGAAGACCGGCGATCCGGATCGGGCGCAGGATCTCGTGCAGGAGGCCTTCATCCGGGTCACTCGCCACCTCAGGCGCTTCGACACGACCAAGAAGTTCTCCACTTGGATCTACACCATCGCGAGCAATCTCTCCAAGAACGAGCTCCGCAACCGTTCGCGCAGCCCGCTGGTTCTCTTCCAGAAGCTGGTGAGCAGTTGGGACGACGATCACCGTCCGCTCCAGTTCGAGGATTCCTCGATGCGCCCGGACGACATGTATCGGAAGCGCTTTCTGGAGGAGCTGGTCAAAGACACGGTGAGGACGCTGCCCGAGCATCACCAGGACGTCTTCCGCTTGCGCGAGCTGGAGGGCAAGAGCTACGAAGAGATCTCGCAGATCACTGGAGTCAATCTCGGTACGGTGAAGAGCCGGCTCCACCGGGCGAGGCATTCGTTCGCCCGGAGCATCCAGCCTCATCTGAATTGACGGGTGACGCAGGTCTTACAGGCTCGCTGAACGACGCTCACTGAACCGCCGCAATGTTCGAGGATCTGCGCGCCGCCTTCCGGGAAGCGGTCGACAACTTCAACCGGGAGCTCGGAAAGACGCGGGTCGTCGACGGCGTCGACAGCCACGTCCGGGGCATGGCCGACGAGATCACGCAGGTGCGGGCCGGGCTCAAGAGGCTCGAAGCCGACATCGAGAGCACGAAGTCGAAGCTGACGAAGGAGCGTGCGGCCGCCGCCACCTGTCGCCGCAGGGAAAAGCTGGCCCGGAAGGCCCTCGACCCCGAGACGGCGGAGATCGCTGCCGTTCATGCTCAACGCCACGAAGAGCGCGTCGTTCTGCTCACGAAGAAGCTGGAAGTGGTTGAGGAGGAGCTGGCTCTCGGACGCGCGGAAGCCCGGAGCATGCTAGAGCAGTTGAAGGAGGCCCGGTCGCGCCGCGACTCCCTGGCGGCGGCCGTGGGACGTACGCAGGCCCGCAACACCTTCTCCGGCAGCGACGACCTCTTCGAGGATTTCGACCGCTTCGCCGCCTCCCTCGACGAGAACGCCGCAACCTCTTCCGCTCACATGGATTTCGACCCGCCGCCCAGGCCGGAGCCTGACATCGACGCTCGACTCGCCGAAATGAAACGTAAGATGGGCAAGCAGGGATGACTCCCGAATAGGAAACGACGTAATGGAGAACTGGATCGGAATCGCGCTCTGGCTGATCATCGGTGCGGGGATCGGCCTCGTGGTCAAATCTCTCAGGCGCGAGCCCAGAGAACAGCCCGGCCACGCCGCGGTGATCGCCGTGCTGGGAGCCTTCGGAGCGCTCATCGGCGGAATGCTGGGGGTGGGCACCTTCCATCTCGACGAACCCCTCTCGCTCTCGATCGGGGGCATGGCGGGAGCGGTGCTCCTGGCTACCGTCAGCGCCGTCCTCTACCGCTGGGGCGTCCGCGGAATGACGTGATGGATCCCGGGGAGTTCGCCGTCGAACACCTGCCGCGCTTTCGCCGGGAGCTGACCGATCTGCTTCGCATCCCCTCGGTCAGCGCCAAATCCGAACACGCCCACGACATGCGTCGCGCCGCCGACTGGATGGCCGCGCGCATGCGGGCGACCGGGCTGACCGCGGAGATCATGCCCACACCCGGACATCCCGTCGTACTGGGAAGCTGGCGGGAGGCGGGCGAGGGTGCCCCCTCCGTGCTCATCTACGGCCACTACGACGTTCAGCCGCCCGAACCTCTCGAGCTCTGGGACTCGCCGCCTTTCGATCCGACGGAACGCGACGGACGCATCTACGCGCGCGGCGCGGCCGACGACAAGGGCCAGCTCTTCATGCATCTCGCCGCCCTGGAAGCGCATCTTCACACCAGAGGCGAACTGCCGTTCAACGTAACGGTCCTCGCGGAAGGCGAAGAGGAGGTAGGCTCGGCCAACCTGGCGCCCTTCGTGCGGGAGCACGCCGAGCGGCTCGCCTGCGACTGCGTGATCATCTCGGACTCGAACATGTTCGCCGAGGGGTTGCCTTCGATCCTCTTCTCGCTGCGCGGGCTGGCCTACTTCGAGATCGAGGTGTCGGGAGCGCGCTCCGACCTCCATTCGGGTCAGTTCGGCGGTACCGTGGCGAACCCTGCCAACGAGCTCGCGCGACTGATCGCCACCCTCCACGACGCCGACGGCAGGGTCGCGGTCCCGGGCTTCTACGACGACGTGATCGAGTGGGACGACGAGACTCTCGCCAGGGTACGTTCGCTACCCTTCGATCCCGAGAAGTTCAGGAGCGAACTGGAGGTCCCTGCGCTGGCAGGCGAAGAGGGATGGAGCACGCTCGAACGCCTCTGGCTCCGCCCGTCCTGCGACGTCAACGGCCTGCTCGGCGGCTACACCGGCGAAGGTGCCAAGACCGTCCTTCCCAATCACGCCATGGCGAAGGTTTCGTTCCGGCTCGTGCCCGACCAGAGTCCGGAGCGCGTGGGCGAGCTGCTCAGGATCCACATCGACCGGGTCAAGGCGCCGGGCGTGGCGGTCGAAGTCCGCGAGCTCCACGGCGGACGGCCCTGGAGAGCCAATCTCGACCCCGGGTTGGTGCAGATCGCCTCGGATGCGCTCGAGACGGCGTTCGGGGTCCGGCCCGTGCTTCAGGGCGAGGGCGGTTCGATACCGATCGTCACGGATTTCGAGGAGCTGCTGGGCGCCTCGGCCCTGCTTCTGGGGTTCGGTCTGCCCGGCTGCAATCTCCACGCACCCAACGAGTGGTTCGGGATCAACGAGTTCGAGAAGGGGATTCAGGCCCTGGTCGAATTTTACTCGTCGGTCGGATCCAGCTCGGGCCGAGCGAGTCGCGCCCAGGAGTTGTAGAGGGCGATCTGCAGCCCCGCGTCCTCCTGGTCTCCCGACTCGATCGCCGCCTCCGCGAGTGCCAGGCGCACCGAGGAGTAGTAGCCGGGCATCCCCAACGTCGAGGGTCCCGGCCAGAACGGCCAGTCCGGCAGCCCGGAGCGATGGATGTAGACCTCCTCGGCCAGAAGACGGGTTCGCGTGCGATCCACCCAGTCGCCGATGATCCGAGAGTAGTCTCGGCCGGCGGTCGAGACCCAGTCCGGCCCTGATGCGGCCGACATGGGCTCGGGGCTCACCCTGAAAGCCAGCCCCTGCCTGCCGATGTGGTCGCGCAGGTGGAGTGCCAAGGGCGGACCCGTGCCCGACGCGAAGTAGATGGGACGGTCGTCAATGGCGTTGACGATGAGATGGATGGCATACTGCTTCCACGGTTCGAGGAAAGTGCCCTCCGCTTCGCTCTCGGCCCGGGGAAAATCGAAGACGAGCACGCTGTCCGCCGTGAGCGGACCCATGGCAACCTCGCCGCGGCTGGACCGGGCGACGATCTCGTCGTCGGACATCGCGATGATGGACCTCGTAGGCCGGCGAACGCCGCCCGGCACCGTGATGGGCACCTTGCCTTGGGCCCGCGCGACCTCCTCTTCGCCGGGCGAGACATAGGCTGCAGCGGTGTTCTCGTAGGTGTATTCTCGCTGACACACGATCCGGGTGGGGGTGGCGGAGGGGTCCGTGTCCGTCGGGCAAGGCTCGGTGATCCGCTTCAGTTGAAGCACGTACCAGTCGATGTTGAAGTACGAGGTGACGACCACGGTCACGTCCCGGCGGATGCCTTCGACCTCCTGGAGGTACCAGAGCGGGAAGGTGTCGTTGTCGCCGTTCGTGAAGATGACCCCGTACGGCTCCACGGTCATGAGCAGGTTGTGAGCCCAGTCCCTCGCGGAGTAGTCCCTGCTGCGGTCGGCCCACTGCCAGTTCAGAGCGAGGGGGATGAGCGCGACGAGAAGCACCGGACTCGTCCGCAGCAAGGTCAGACTCCGCTCGCGGGCCAGCTTTCGCCAGAGCGTCGCGATCCCCATCCCCGCCCATAGCCCCCAGACCGAGAACGAGCCGATAAAGAAGTAGTCGCGCTCGCGCACTTCCTGCGGCCCATCGGCGGGGTACGAGTATCCGTACTTGAAGTTCATGTACCAGATCAGCCCGACCGAGAGCGTGACGAAAAGAGTCGCCAGATAGTAGAAGGAGGGCCGATCCTTTCGGAAGTGGCTGATCGCCCCCCAGGCGCCCAACACGGTAAAGAGTGCGGTGAACGGAGCCCTCAGCGAGCCCAGAAAGGTGTCGGTTCCGTTGACGCTGCGCGCCCACTGCCAGTCGAAGTACTGAATGTAGTTGCCCACTTGCGCGACGATATCGGCCTGTCTCGGGACCAGGGGCGGCTTCTGATACTGGTTTCGGGCCAGAGACTCGGAGAGGGCTTCGCATCCCACGCTTCCGTAGGACGCGATCGAGGCGAGCGCCGAGCCGATGTTCTCGCAGACCGGCGCACCTTCGTTGATGACAGGCTCCAGAGCGGCGCGAATCGGTAGAAAGAGATGGATCGACATCCCGGCGAACGCCGCCGCCAGCACGCCCACGTAGAGCCTCCGGTCGAGGAGCGCGCGGGGATGCACGAGGAGCACGAAGATGACGATGGCCGGAACCGCGAGAGCCGCCATCAGGTGGTTGCCCACGCTGAGCCCGAGGATGAAGGCCATGAGGACTAGGAGGTTGCCGTTTCTCTCCCTGCCCAGCCGTTCCTGCCAGAGGAATGTGAGCCAGGAGAGGAGGGCGATGGTGAGAAGCGTGACCGTGTAGACCTTTTCGTTGACGTTCGACTGGCTCCAGACGGTGAAGGCGGTGGCGCTTACCGCGACAGCCGCAGTCGCCCCGACGACCCTGAAGACTCGGCTATCCGAGAAATGGCGGAGCACGTGGTGGATCACGAGGAACCAGAGCGCGTGGGCGCTCGCGCTCATCAGGGCGCTGAAGAGGTTGACCCGGGTAGCCACCGGTAGGCCGAACGGCTCGAGCAGGACCGACCACGCCTTCGCGAAGACCACGAACAACGGGTTGCCGGGCGGGTGAGGAATGCCGAGGATGTGCGCGGTGGCGATGTATTCGCTCGTGTCCCAGTACGCCGTCGAAGGTGCCAGAGTGATCGCGTAGAGGATCAGGACGCCGAGCCCGACCAGGGCGGCCTCCTTGTACGGCGCGGCGTCGTCGGGGGTGAGGCCGAAGAGCGAGCGGAGGACTGCGGGTTCGTTTGTTGCGTTCATGGCTTGGGGCGGCCTGTGCGGCCTTGCGGCTGTTCGCCGGAAGTGGGATCCGGCCCGAAACCACAATATGACCAGTTTTTGGGGCCTGCGGCTACCTTTCCGCCATGCGAATCTCCCACTCCCTCGACGAATTCCGGGCCCTGGTGCGCGAATTCGAGCAGGATTCCCGCGCCGGCGGGACCTCCGGATCGCTTCCGGACCCCGCCGAGTCCCCTTCGAATGACGATGCCGCCGCGACCGCCGGCACCTTGCTCGTGCCGATCTGGCGCGAGTTCCTCTTCGACACCGAGACCGCCGTCACCGCATACGCCAAGCTCACCGAGCCCCCCTTCGGCTTCCTGCTGGAATCGGTGGAGGGCGGCGAGCAGTGGGCGCGTTACACCTTCGTGGGCAGCCGCCCGGCAGCGGCTTGGCGGCTCGCCGACGGAGAAGTGTCGTGGTGGACCCCGGAATCCGGCTGGCAGCCCAGACAGGTGGACGATCCGCTCGCCGATCTCGACCGACGTCTCCGCGCCCGAGCGCCGGTACCTGTGGAGGGGCTGCCACGCTTCTGGGGCGGAGCGGTAGGATACCTGAGCTACGACGTCGTACGCCTTATCGAACGTCTCCCCGACCCCGCCGCCGATGACCAGGGCTTGCCGGACGCCCTCCTCATCTTCACCGACGTAGTTCTCGCGCTCGACAACCTGCGCGGGACCGCGATGGCCATCGCCCCGGCCGAGATCGCGCCAGGCGCCGCCGACGCCGTGCTCGAGGCCGCCTACGCCGAAGCCGTCGCCAAGGCCGACGCGGTTGTCGCGAAGCTCCAGGAGGGAGAGGGCCCGACTCCGCTCTCCCTCTCCACCGGGCGAGAGGTCGCCTACCGCTCCTCGATGAGCAGGCGGGAGTTCGAGGCCGGGGTGGAGAAAATCCGCGAGTACATCCTGGCCGGAGACGCCTTCCAGGTCGTGCTGTCGCAGCGGCTGAGCCTCCCTCTGCAGTCGTCGCCCTTCGACCTCTACCGAACGCTGCGCTCCCTGAATCCCTCCCCCTATCTCTACTTCCTCGAACTCGACGGCGCATGGATCGCGGGGTCGTCCCCCGAGATGCTGGTGCGTCTGGAGGACGGCACGGTCACGGTGCGCCCGATCGCCGGCACCCGGCCCAGAGGCAAGGACGCCGCAGAGGACCAGGCGCTGGCCCTCGATCTCGAGGCCGACGAGAAGGAGCTGGCCGAACA
The DNA here is from genome assembly GCA_021295815.1 of Gemmatimonadota bacterium. NCBI lineage: Bacteria > Pseudomonadati > Gemmatimonadota > Gemmatimonadota bacterium. Next base: position 51,918 of record JAGWBQ010000011.1, read on the forward strand.
CCGCATGCTCGTGGACCTGGGGAGGAACGATGTGGGACGCGTCTCCGAGTACGGCACGGTGAGCGTACCCGAACTGATGGTGATCGAGCGTTACTCTCACGTGATGCATCTGGTCAGCAGAGTTGAAGGTACGGCGCGCGAGGGGCTGGGAGCGATCGACGTGCTGAAGGCGTCATTTCCCGCCGGGACGGTCTCCGGGGCTCCGAAGGTCAGGGCGATGGAGATCGTCGACGAGCTCGAGCCGGTGCGGCGAGGCCCCTACGCCGGGGCCGTCGGTCACTTCTCGTACGGAGGCGAGAGGATGGACACCGCCATCGCCATCCGCACGCTCGTCGTCAAGGACGGGGAGGCGTGGGTTCAGGCGGGGGCGGGCATCGTGGCGGACTCGGTACCGGCTCGCGAGTTCGAGGAGACTCTGCACAAGGCGGGGGCCCTGCTGCGGTCGGTCGCCGCCGTCGAGGGCGGCTCGGGTTAGCCGGGCGCGCCGGTCCGCACCGGTGCGACGAGGCGAACGGCCTGAGGTCGAGGGCCGAGAAAGGCCGGGGTCAGGAAGGCCGCAGATCGAGGCCGTGCAGCACGCCCCCTTCGGTTATCCCTTCGTACCAGGCCCGCCGGGGGTCGTGTTCCAGCTCCCTGGAGGTCAGCGCCTCCGCCGCCGCGGCTTCGATATCTCCTTCCGCCTGCTCTTCCGTCGCTTTCAGCTCGTCGGCGGTCAGCCCCAGCCCCTTCAGGTGCTCCTCGTAGAGCCCGATCGGGTCGCGCTTCCCCCACGCGGTGAAGAGCGCGTCGTCGAAGGTCGCTCTGGCTTCGGCTTCGTCGTGGGTGGCGTGTCCGCCCATGCGGAAGGTGTCGGCGACGAGCACCGCCGGTCCTTCGCCCGCCCGGCAGAGATCCACCGCCTGCTTCGCCGCCGCATAGACGTCCAGAACGTTGTTGCCGTCGCATGTCCGTCTCGGCAGACCGTAGACCTCGGGCAGTGCGTTCAGGTCGCCGGCGGTGTGCTGGTCGAGACGGGTCCCGAGGGCCACCTGGTTGTTCTGGATCACGAAGACGGCGGGGACTCCGAGCGCGGCGGCCACGACGAGTCCCTCGTGAGCGGCGGCCGTACGCGCAGCCCCGTCGCCGATCCAGGTCAGCGCGACCCTGCCCCGTTTCCTGAAGGCGATGGCGGCTCCGGCCGCGACGGTGGCACTGGTGCCCATGTGGCTGATGGGCTGGAGTACGCCCGCACCTTCCGCGCTCGTCCGGCCGATGTGGAGGTCGCGTCCGCCGGTGGGCGAGTCGGGAGTGGCGAGGTAGCCCCTGAACATGTCGGCCAGGGGCATCCCCATCATGTGCAGCGCCCCGGCGTTGCGGATCATGGGAAGGGCGAGGTCGCGCCCGGGATCGAGAGCGGCGGAGCATCCCACCGTCACAGCTTCTTCGCCCGTTCCCAGCCACGCCTTCGAAATCACACCGGTGCGCACCCAGCGCTTGAGGGCGATGTCGTGGAGGCGGGTGAGCAGCAGATCGCGGTAGAGGCGGAGCAGATCGTCCCGGCCCAGCGCGGCGACCGTTCGGCCACGTTCCGGGTCGGCCTCGATCCTTCGGGCGTATTCGGCGACGAGAGCGGGATCGGGCCGCCACTCGAGGTATTCACGTGGATCGAAGAGACGGCTGCGCTTCATGGCCGAAAGATAGCGCAGGGCCGTCGGCAGGCTATCTTTGGGGCCGGGCAGTCACCTACTCCGTCACCGAATCCATGGTCAACGAAATCATAATCGCCGTCGCCGCACTCCTTGCCGGAGCCCTCGCCGGCCGTCTCTTCGGAAAACGCTCCGCATTGGCCAGAGGACGGGAAGAAGGCCGGACCGCCGGACATGCCGACGGACTCCTGGAAGAGCGAAACCGGAGGGAGGCGACTCTGAGGGAACTGGCGGGGTGTCTATCTCGCGGCGAACTCCCCGCCGATGGCGGAGACGACTCGGCCCTGGCGGCGATCGCCGACGCTCTCCGCGACCGTTGGACGCTTCGCGACGAGGAGCGCAGGGCCGCCTTCAAGGAAGCCGTCGCCCGGGTGAGCGGGTATCTCGATTCGCAGGTGAAGGGCGAGCTCGCGAAGGCGAACGCCGGTTCAGGCGTGAAGGAGCTGCGCGAGGTCATCAGGAAGGCCCTGGGAAATCTGGCCGATGTCAGATCCTTCCTCGAGGAGCCGAAGCCCGCCAGCGGCAGCCACGAGCTCGTCCCGATCCTGCAGGCCGTGGCGAGGGAGTTCGGGGCCGACCAGGGAGTCAGGGTGATGATATATCGTCCTCAGGGGACCTTGCGGGTCGCGGTCAACCCAGACACCCTAAAGGACGCCCTCTACCTGATCTTCCACAACGCCGCCCGTTTCGGCAGGACACCTCCCATCAAGGTCGTGGCTACCTCCGAGGGCGGCAGATCGAAGATCACCGTATCCGACCGGGGCGAGGGCTTTTCGGCCGAGGCGAAGCGACGCGCCTTCGATCCCTTCTACTCGACCGCACCCGACGGGCTGGGGTTGGGCCTACCGCACGCGCGGGGCCTCGTGGAGGCCATGGGAGGCACCGTCGAGCTCGGTAACGCCCCCGAAGGCGGAGGCGTCGTGACTCTGAGCTTCGACGGCGCCTGATCGCCGGCGGACCGGCTGGGCGATAGCTACGCGCTTTCGCAGAGCTCCACGGCGGCGGCCAGCGACGCCAACGGATCGTCGCTCCGCGGAATGAACTCGTGCGCCATGAATCCGGTGAAGCCGGTCTCCCTGATGGCGCGGACTATGGCCGGATAATGCAGCTCCTGGGTCTCGTCGATCTCGGCGCGCCCGGGCACGCCGCCGGTGTGGTAGTGGCCGATCCACTCGCGGGCGTCCGTCAGCGTGCGGATGATGTCGCCTTCCATGATCTGCATGTGGTAGATGTCGTAAAGAATGCGCACCCGCGGCGAGGCGACCGCTCGCATGACCTCGAGGGCGTAGGCCATGTGGTCGCCGATGTAGTCCACGTGGCCTCCCGGCTTCGAATTGAGAACCTCGACCAGTATGGTCACCCCTTCGGCCTCGGCGATGGGCGCACACTCCCGGAGGCAGCGGATGGAGTTCTCGATCCCGATCCGGTCCTCCATGCCCCGTCGGTTGCCGAAGAAGCAGATGACGTTCGGCACGCCTTCCGCCGCAGCCCGGGGCACGTGGGTCTCGAAGGCCTCAACGATGGTCCGGTGATTGGCTGGATCGTTCAACCCGTCCTCGATGGTGCCCGCTCCCACGTCGCCGCACGACACCGTGAGACCGTGGTCCCGAGCCGCGGCCCACTCGTCCACGGTCAAAAGATCGACGGCGGTGAGGCCGATCTCACCTATCCTGCGGAGGAAGGGCACGAGGGGTATCTCGTCGAAGCACCAGCGCGCGACCGACTGGACAGGCGTGGCGGCTGGCTCATCTCCCGGCCGGCCCGACTCGCTCGCCGAGTCCGCTTGCTCCGGCGGCAGGGGACCGCCCGGTCCGGTGGCCGGCAATGCTCCCGGTATCGCCAACCCCAGCGATGCGGCCCCGGTTGCCATGAGCGCTTCCCGTCTGGTATAGTTGTTCATGTCGCCTCGGCGTGAAGATCGAGAGTGAGCGGGATTCATTGACCCGGGAGTAAACTATGGAGAGAAGAAGAGCTGTCCAGCTCCTGGGCGGGGCGCTGAGCGCTCCCCTGGCGACATCCTCCGAGGCGCTGGCCGAACTCTTGACCTTCGGAGCGCGCGTTCGAGCCTCCGTGCCCGCCGACCAAGCCCCTTCCGATCTCCTTACGCCGACACGAGCGCGGGCCCTGGAGGCGATGGCCGAGATCGTGATCCCGCGGACCGACACCCCGGGTGCGGAGGCGGCCGGCGTAACCGAGTTCGTGACCGCTCTGGTCGACGGATGGCTCGACGACGCGGAACGCGAGCCCTTCCTCGCCGGCCTCGACGACGTGGACGTCCAGGCCGTCGATCGCTTCGGCGCCGTCTTCGCGGAGTGCTCCGATGAAGAGCGCTCGATCATGATCGCCGAATTCGACGACGACCTCACGCGGCGACGCTCCGAGGGTCGCGCCTCCGGCCACTTCTTCCACGGCGTGAAGCGCTTCACCCTGACCGCGTACTTCACCTCCGAGGCGGGGCTCGCCGCCTTGGGCCACCGCATCGCGGTACGCAGGTTCGAGGGGTGCGCCCCCCTCTCCAATCCGGAGGGCTGCCCGTGAACATCCGCCCGAAGAGAGACGAATACGACGTGATCGTCGTGGGCTCCGGCATGTCGGGAGGCTGGGCCGCCAAGGAGCTCTGCGAGCTCGGCGCCAGCGTGCTCGTGCTTGAAGCCGGCCCCATGATCGTTCCGGAACGCGACTACGGCGAACACCTGCCGCCCCACGAGATGACCTACCGGGGCTGGAACGATCGCAAGGCTCTGGCGGCGGAACAGCCGGTCCAGCGCGACTGCTACGCCTGCGACGAGGTCGCTCGCAAATTCTTCGTCAACGACATCGAAAATCCCTACACCACCGATCCGGACAAGCCCTTCAGCTGGATTCGCGGAAGACAGGTGGGCGGTCGCTCGATCATGTGGGCGCGGCAGAGCTACCGGCTGAGCGATCTCGATTTCGAGGCGAACCTCAAGGACGGCAACGGAGTCGACTGGCCGCTGCGCTACGCGGAGCTCGCACCCTGGTACGACCATGTGGAGGCCTTCGCCGGGATCAGCGGGCGGGCCGAGGGGCTGCCGCAGTTGCCCGACGGGGTCTTCCTTCCGCCCATGGAGATGTCGTGCGTCGAGGCGCAGGTGCGGGACGGCATCGCGCGCGCCTACGGGGACGACCGACGCATGACCATCGGTCGCACGGCGGTGCTCACCGTCGATCACGAAGGGAGACGCGCCTGCCACTACTGCGGCCCGTGTCACCGGGGCTGCATCACCCGAAGCTACTTCAGCTCGATCAACGCCACCCTGCCGGCGGCCGAAGCCACCGGTCGTCTCGTTCTGCGCCCCAACAGCGTGGTGGCCGAAGTGCTCTGGGACCCGCGTTCGAGCCGGGTGTCGGGCGTGCGGGTCGTGGACGCCGAGTCTCACGACGAGCTCGAATTCACGGGACGGACGGTCTTCCTGGCGGCATCGGCGCTCGAGTCCACTCGCCTTCTCCTCAACTCGAAGTCGTCCGACTTCCCGGACGGCCTCGCCAACTCCAGCGGCGTGCTCGGCAAGTACCTTATGGATCACACCATGGGGGTCGGCGCGCACGCGAGCTTCGACGGGTACGAAGATCGAGTCATCCGTGGTCGTCGCCCGAACGGCATCTACATCGCCCGCTTCGCCAACGTGACCGAGCCGCGGTCGGACTTTCTGCGCGGCTACGGCTACCAGGGATCGGCATCACGCGCCGGATGGTGGCGGGGCGAGTCCATGGCCGGGTTCGGAGCGGACTTCAAGAACGAACTGCTGAGCCCGGGGCCGTGGAGCTTCGGCATCGAGGGATTCGGCGAGTGCCTTCCCCGCGAGGAGAACCACGTGCGTCTGGATCCCGAGCAGGTGGACAAGTGGGGCATACCGACCCTGCGCATCAGTTGCGCCTGGGGCGACAACGAGCGAGCCATGATGCGGCAGGCGGCGGAAGACGCGGCCGAGATGCTGGAAGCCGGCGGCGGTCGGGACATCTCCATCGACTACCAGCTGCTTCCGCCCGGCCTCACCATCCACGAGATGGGGACGGCGCGCATGGGGCGAGACCCGGCGACTTCGGTTCTGAACGCCCACAATCAGGCGTGGGACGCCCCCAACCTCTTCGTCGTCGACGGCGCCTGCATGACTTCGTCGGCCTGCCAGAATCCCTCGCTCACATACATGGCGCTGGCCGCTCGGGCGAGTCACTACGCCGTGGACGCTTCGCGTCGGGGCGAACTCTAGCCCGGAGTTCTCACACCCACAAGAAAGCACCGGCCTCCGAGGGGTTTTAAGTCTATGTAGCGCATGAACTTGACATGACTCGAGGCACGCCGGAAAGGGTGTACGCCACCGGAGGGCAAGAGCACGCTGAGCCGGCTTGAGCACGCACCTACCACCACTACTGCTTCCTGCCGCTGTACATCACCTGCGGCGGACGCCCGCCCCTTTGCCCTGCTCAGGCCCGGCAACGCCGACCCGGCCGGAGGGGTGACCGGACCGCTTGGCCGCATCCTCGCCCGGCTCCGCCAGGAGTGGCCCTGGCTGAAGGTCCTGCTCCGTGCCGATTCCGCGTATGTTCAGTCAGGTCTTGCGCGGTTGGCGACGGCGGCCCATATTTGTTCGGTGACCGTATTCCTCATCAAGTTTAAAGGCCCTAACCATGGTCGGTATCCCGAAGCGCCCCCCGCACTTTCTTGGCGGCGATCCTCCTGCCACTCGCCACACGGAGATACGCGGTGCCATTGAGCTGATAGGGGAGGGGAGATAAATGTCCGAGCGAGCCGAGGCCTGGGCCGAAAAGTTGAGCGTCGTTGGCTGGACCCTGGGGGCTACGGCGGTCACCCTCTTGATGGCGGCGTACTTCGATTATCCTTGGGTAGTGGGAATCGGGTTCCAGGTCCTCCTTACAGCCGCAGTTGTCGGCGGCGTCCTGCTTTACGGTAAGGCGAAGGCCAGTAAAAGCGGGGACCGGTAGACAAAAAAGCTGGCGTCTCTACTAGCGGCCTGCGGCGAAACTCGAGCGAGAGCCGAGAGCGGCTGAGCGTCGGTGGGTGAAGGCCGATCCCTACCGGTACCCGAACACATGGTACAGCAGGACGTAGACGACGAGCCCGGTCACCGACACGTACGCCCACACCGGCAAGGTCCAGCGCGCGAGAGCGGCGTGAGCGCGGAATCGCCGCCGCCCGACGAGAAAAAGCAGCCTCGCCACGAGGGGTACGACCACCGTCGCCAGGGCCATGTGCGAGAATAGGATTACGAGATAGACGGTCTTCGCCGCACCCTCGGCATCGACCTCGTGAGTGCCGGTCACCAGAAAGCGGGTCACATAGGAGAGCAGGAAGATCGCGGAAGAGCCTACCGCGACGACCATCGCCGTCCGATGCGCATGGAGGCGTCGCCGTCGTACTGAGCGGTACCCGACGAACAGCGCACATGCGCTGGTCGCGTTGAGCAGGGCGTTCAGGAAGGCGAGGCCGTCGCCGAGCGTCTGCGAGTCCATGTTGGCCGGCTCCCTTTCAATTGGCGGCCCCGACGGCCCGACGGCGATTTCCAGGGCCGTCGTCCATGAGGGTGTCGAGTCGAGCGAGTCTGACCAGGCAGAGCAAGAGCAGCGCTGCCCCCAGCGTGTGCGCCGAGACCAGCTCCACGCTGAGGCGGGCAAGGACGGAGAAGATCCCGAGGAGGACCTGCGCGGCCACGAGACCGAAAGCGGTCCAGCCCCACTTCGCATCCGCCGGCGTCCTCTTCGCCACCCGCCGCGCCAGCCATGCCACAGCCACCAGCACGGCGAGCGCGAGCAGACGATGGATGAAGTGGACGGTGACCAGAGGGTCGGCGAAGACCGGAATCACTCTCCCTTGGCAGAGAGGGAAGTCGGGACAGGCGGTGCCCGCGTCCATGTGGCGCACGAGGGCCCCGGACAGCGACTGGACGAAGACGAGTATCGCGACCCACAAGGCCGCCCGGGAAACCCGATCCGCCTGCGGGTCGTCGGCCGGTTCTTCCCCTGACGGACGTCCCGTCCACCGGCCGGTAGCCGACGCGACCACGAAGGCCAGCGCCAGGAAGACGAACGCGAGGCCGAGGTGGGTCGTCGAGACCGCGTCGGGCAAACGGTAGATGACGGTGAGGCCGCCGAAGACCGCCTGAACGAGCAGGAGCCCCAAGCCCAGCCAGCTCAGCCGTTCGATCGCGCCCCCTCCCCCCCCCTGCGAGCGTAGCGCCCAGATCGCGATTCCCCAAATGACGATCAGCCCGCCGGCGACCAACCGGTGCAGGTGCTCCCAGAACACCCCGCCGACCATGCGCGGCATCACCTGTCCGAAGCAGAGCGGCCAATCCGGACAGGCCAGGCTCGAGCCTGTGGCATGCACGACGCTGCCGAGCGTGATCAGGCCGACGGTCCACAGAACCGCGAAGGCGTAGAGACGCCCGGCGAGCGTCCATGAAGCCGGGCCGGTCACTCAGTTCCGCCCTCTTCGAGCCACCCGAACTCTCCGGCGAGCGTCCGGCGCGCCACTTGGTTCGCGGCGAGGTCGTCGTTGTCGAAGAGCGTCGCGAAGCGGCCCTCTATGCGGGAACGCGCCCTCCGGCAGAAAATGTCCGCGAGCGCCTCCGCTCCCTTGTCGCCCCGTGCGCTCACCCGCCGCGCATGGAGCAGCGTGGCGGTCATGGCCATGAGGTCGGTGCCGTTGTCGACGAGACGGGCGAGCACGGCCTGCCTTTCTTCGAGCCCTGCCCCGTACCGCGCCATGGCGTGGAATATCTCCCGTGCCAGCCGTGCCGAACTCGCGGAAATGAAACGGGCGTGCCCGGCCAGCGGTCCGAACCAGCGGTAACGCGGCCAGCCGTGCCATCTCAGGAAGCGGGTCGGATACCACCATGCGTACCGGGCCGCCAGCCGCGCCGCCGTTTTAAGCTTGCGCCCCGATCCCGCGCGCGGATCGAGCAGCGGCCGGGCGGCTCGGAAGTGCCAGTCGGTGGCCTCGCGGGCGATGAAGAGGTGCATGATTTCGCTCGACCCTTCGAAGATGCGGTTGATGCGCATGTCGCGGAGGGCTCTCTCGATGGGCCAGACGGTCTCGCCGCGCGCCGACAGGGAATCGGCGGTCTCGTAGCCGCGTCCGCCCCTCACCTGCATGGCGTCGTCGACGACCCGCCATCCGGTCTCGGAGGCGAAGAGCTTGGCCATGGCCGCCTCGATGCGTATGTCGAAGCTGCCCGCGTCCGCCAGCCGGGAGGTGAGCTCGAGCACGGCCTCGAGGGCGAAGGTCGAAGCCGTCACCCGGGCGATCATCTGCGAGACGGCGTCGTGCTCTCCGACCGGTCTTCCCCACTGGACCCGCTCGTTCCCCCAGCGCCGGCACATCTCGACCGCCAGCTTGCCCGTGGTCGCGCAGGTCCCGATCAGCGAGAGCCTGCCGGTGTTCAGTGTGATCAGGGCCAGCTTGAGCCCCTTGCCTTCCTCCCAGAGCAGGTTCTCACGCGGCACCATCACGTCCGTGAAGCGCATGACTCCGTTGGAGATCGCCCGCATCCCCATGAACTCGCACTCCTGCGTGACTTCGACGCCGGGCCAGTCCGTCTCCACCATGAAGGCCGAGATCGGGTGGTTGGGGAGGCTCGGGCCGGGCGGCGTCCGCGCCATGACGACGATGATCTCGGCGCGAGGACCGTTCGTGGTCCAGAGCTTCTCGCCGTTGAGCACCCAGTGGCGTCCGTCCTCGGAAAGCTCCGCCGAGGCGGCCATGCGCGCCGGGTCCGAACCCACGTCGGCCTCGGTGAGGGCGAAGGCGGAGAGCGCTCCCTTCGCCAGCCTGGGCAGGTAGCGCTCCTTCTGCTCGTCGGTGCCGAACTTGATGAGGGGAGCCGGTACCCCGATGCTCTGATGGGCGGAGAGGTAGGCGCTGGTGGAGGCGCAGCGCGAACCCACTATGGCGAGAGCGCGAACGTACGAGAGCTGCGAGAGCTCCAGCCCGCCGTACTTCCGCGGAATCTTGATGCCGAAGGCTCCTATCTCGGCCAGGCCGTCGAGGATCGCCTGCGGCACCTCCCCTTCCCGGTCGAAGCGATCTCCGTCGATTTCCGCGTTCGCGAATGAGCGGAGCCGGTCGAGAAACGCGGCGGCGCGACGGCGCTCCTTCGGGTCGGCGGGAGGATCCTTTCTTAAGAGGGTGGGATCGAAACGTCCATTAAAGAGCTGGGCGGCGAAACTGGGGAGGACGAGTTTCTCGTCGCGAGCGTGCTCGGCCACCGCGCGCGCCTCCGCTGCGGTCACGGCGGCTGTCTTCACTTCACTCAGATCCCCCCCTTCGGGCGAAGCGGCCCGTGGACAACCCCTCACGGAACTTGAACGGCTTCTGCGCCCGGGCGGCTTCCCGAGCGTCCCGGCGAGCTACCCGCACACGCCGAACTTGCTCCTTCATCGCCCCTTTTTCGGCGAAGGCCCCGTCGCTGTCGCCGCCGCCCGCTGGACAGCGCCGCGGTTCGGCCCAATATTGGAACATGCCTCAGGACCGATTTTCATCGATCAAGCTGATCGCCCTCGCCATCCCGATCGTCATCGCGGGCGGCTGCGTGTCGTACGCGCAGACCTCCGTAGCCGAACTCGAGCCGACCGACAAGGTCCGGATCGAGATCGACGACTCCGAGGTCGCGCGGCTGCTCGCGTTCGTGGACGACCGTTCGCAGTCGGTCTCCGGCGACTTCGTCCACGCGTCCGAAGACTCCATCTCGGTGGTCGTGCGCACTCCGGCCTCCTACTCCAAGGTCTCCATCCCCCTGTCGGCGATCGTGCTGCTCGAGCGTGGCCGCACCAACGTCGCCGCGAACGTGATCGGTTCGGCGGCGCTGCTGGGAGGACTGACCGCGATCGCGGTCGCGGGATTCGACGGCGGCGGCCAGGATCCCACCGATCTCGGCGGCACCGACGAGTTCAGGGGACGCGTGGTTCTGATCTCCCTGCCGCTGAGCCTTCTCCTGGGCGGGTAGCCGGGCTGCTAGAACCCGAGGAAGGGCAGCGCCTGTCTGTCGATCGCCTTCATGCCCGCCACGAACATCCCGAGGACAATGACGGTCGCCGCGGCGTAAGGCAGGTGAGTGCGTTCCGCCGCCGGCCGGCGGCGCATCACCATGGGCACCACGTGGGCCAGACCTGCGGCGAGCACCATGGTCGCGATGTGACCGATGAGCTGGGAATAGAAGGGCCGGGTGAAGAGCATGACCGCGCCCAGAAGCACGTTCAAGTCCACGCTGGCGGTGAAGGTCGCGGAAAGTATGCGCATGGTCCGGTCCCACGGACGGCGGGTCGCCATCGCCCAGAGGGCGTAGAGGACGAGCGCGAGACCGGCCAGCAAGACGAGGTAGCGTAGTCCGGAGTGCGCGTGAAAGAGCATGTGGTCGCAGGTTGTGGGTGGAGATCGTCGCGTCCGCGCGGGCGGGACACGGGACACCGGAGGCTACCCCGTAAGACCCGCCGAGTATCCGCGTAGCTATGTGGTTTGGCCTGCTGCTGTTTTAATGCTATCTTCCGTCGCCTCTTCGAACGCTGAGGAGAAGAGCCTGCCGGGGGCAGAACGCTCCCTTCAGGCATACGGTTCAACTTCAGAACGGGGGAAATATGTTCCGAACGAAGTTCGCAGTGGGACCCTCCCGGATCATGGGACGCGCTCTCATTGGAGTCGCGTTGGCGCTCGCTGCAGCCTGGGCACCGGTCCAGGCCCAGGTGGGCACCGTGACGGGAGTAGTGAGGGATGCCGCCACCGGCCAACCGATCGCCGGAGCGCAGGTCAGCATACCCGCACTCACGATCGGCCGTGTGGCCAACAACGTCGGGCGGTACCTCCTGCCGGCGGTGCCGACAGGGACGCACACCATCACCGTCACCTACATCGGTTACGGTACGGCCGAGGCCGAGGTCACGGTGTCGGCCGGGGGCACGGTCACCCAGGATTTCGACATCGATTCGGAGACGATCGGCCTCGAAGGTATCGTGGTGACCGGCACCGCAGGCGCAGCCAGGCGGCGTGAGATCGGCAATTCGATCAGCCAGATCAACGAATCGACCATCGCCGCTCAACCGGTGACCACGGTAGCCAACATCCTTCAGGGGCGCACGGTGGGCGCGACGGTTCTCTCAAACGGCGGCATGATCGGCGCAGGCAGCACGATCAAGCTGCGGGGGAACAACTCGATCTCCCAGGGCAACTCGCCCCTCATCTACGTCGACGGCGTGCGCATGCGTTCCACCGGCCTAATCCATTCCGACGAGGCCAACCAGCAGACCAACCCGATCGACGACATCAATCCGGACGACATCGAGCGCATCGAGGTCATCAAGGGGGCTGCGGCGACCACCCTCTACGGGACCGAGGCCGCCGGAGGCGTGATCCAGGTCTTCACCAAGCGTGGGGCAGCCGGTGCGCCGGCGTGGAGCCTGAGCATCGACCAGGGCGTCAACAGCCTCGGTCACATCGGCCCCTCCGCCGACATCAACCCGACGGGGCTCGGGCTCAACAATTGCAACTTCACCGGTAACGACGCCTTCCCGGGCGGCGACCCGATGTTCCCGGCCGATCCGAGCTGTCCGGCCTCGGGTTCGTGGCTCAAGAACGGCTACATGCAGCGCTACAACCTTTCCGTGCGCGGCGGAGCCGAGAACGTCAACTACTTCATGTCGGCCTCCTGGGGCGACAACCGCGGCGTCTTCGACGGCGCGGCCTGCGCGGAGAACGTCGAAGGCGCGGTCCAATGCGGCGCGGACGCGGGCTACACCGAGCCTGACCAGGGCCAGCGGTCCTACAGCGTGCGCGGCAATTTCAGCTTCACCCCGGTCGAGGGGTTGGACGTGCGCTGGAACAGCTACTACAGCCACAAGAACGTCGACTGGCTCCCCGACGGCAACAACGCCGAAGGCATGCTGCTGAACATCTTCCGCGGTGGATCCGACTACACCAACGACGAAGACGGCAAGGTGCTTACCATGGGCGTCCAAAACCTGAACGACCACTTCGTCACCGGCTTCAACTTCCTATACTCGACCGGCAGGATCATCCACCGGCTCGACACCGGACTCGACTGGACGCGCAACACCTACTACGAAGATCGGCCCTGGGGCTACTTCTACGTCCCGCTCGGCAACCGCGAGGTCGACGACAGGACCACGAGGCAGCTCACCTTCGACTACGCCGGTTCCTGGGCAACCAACTTCGGCGAAATCTCCTCGTCCTTCTCCTGGGGCGGTCAGCTCTACGACAACTTCAGCTCCGGCGTGAACGGCTACGGCGACGACTTCGCCGGTCCGGGCGCCAAGGTTCTGGAGTCCGGAGCCATCACGGAGGCCTTCGAATACAACTCCAAGGTCACCAGCGGCGGCTTCTTCCTCCAGGAGCAGATCGGCTTCGGCGACCGTCTCTTCATCACCGGTGGCGTGCGCGTCGACGGTCACTCGGCGTTCGGACAGGATTTCGGCCTTGCTCCCTACCCCAAGGCCTCGCTCTCCTACGTCATCTCCGACGAGTCCTTCTGGGGCGGCCCCATCAACTCGCTCAAGCTGCGGGCGGCGATCGGCGAGTCCGGCAAGGCGCCCGGTCTCTTCGCCGCCGCGCGGACCTGGGAGTCGGTCGCGGGCGACAACGGGCAGCCGGCCGTCACTCCCGACAACCTCGGAAATCCCAACCTCGGTCCCGAGCGTACGATCGAGATGGAGTTCGGGTTCGACGGCACCGCGTTGGACGGTCGGGTCAGCTTCGAGGCGACATACTTCGATCAGGCGACGCGCGACGCTCTCGTCAACGTGCGGCAGCTTCCGTCCGGCGGCTTCGTCGGAACCCAGCTCGAGAACGTGGGCGAAGTTTCGAACAAAGGCTTCGAGTTCATGGCCGACGCAACCGTGATCGCGACCGAGACCATCCGCTGGAACTTAGGCGGCAGATGGTCCGACATCCGTTCGAACGTCGTCAGCCTCGGCGGCCAGGAGAGCATCAACCTCGGTTGGCGGAACTACATTCGCGTGGGCCACGCCCTTCCCGAATTCTGTCACGACCGCGTGCAGAACCCGGAAGCGATCGGTGCGCCGGAGTTCGAGGAAGAGTGCCTGGGTCCGACGACTCCCGTTCGTCAGCTCGGCCTGAACACCTCGCTCACGTTAGCCGATCGGCTGACTTTCGATGTCCTCGGCGAAGGGATGTACGGCCACGTGCTCTCGTCCGGCACCGCCTACCAGAACGCGCGGCGGAACGTATGGCCGCTCTGCCGTCACGTCGCCAACGGCAGCACGCCGGCCTCCGGCATCGACGAGACTCTCAGCGCGCTCGACAACGCTCTCTGCCACAGGAGCCACACGCGTTACGGCATGTGGACTCAGCCGGCGGACTTCTTCAAGATCCGCGCAGCGAGTCTCAGCTACAGAGTCCCCGAGGACATTCTCCCCGAAACCATGCGGGGCCTCACCCTCCGGGTCCAGGGCCGCAACCTCTTCACCTTCACGGACTACGAAGGTGTGGATCCCGAGGCGTTCGAGGACGGTTCCGCCGAGGTGCTGTTCCGTCAGGAGTACTACAACCTTCCCCCGATCCGCAGCTTCCAGCTGTCGGTGAAGGTTGACTTCTAGGAGGACGCAACATGACCAAGACAACCAACCTGCGCGCCACCTTCATGGCGCTGATCGCTGCCGGCGCCGTCAGCCTGGGGGCGTGCGACGCCAGCCTCTTCGACGTCAAGAATCCCGGGAGGATTCTCGACGACGACCTCAACACCGCCGAGGGCGTCAACGCCTTGGTGACGGGAATGTCCTCGGACTTCTCCGCCTCGTACGACGACCTCACCTTCATGGTCGCCAGGCTCACCGACGAGCTCGTCGGCTCGGGCTCGTACTTCTCCACCGGCCGGCTTCGCCGCGGTCTCTTCGACTCCGAGGATTCCGACGGATACTGGAACGGCGTCCAGCGCGCTCGCTGGGTGGCCGAGGGCGGGCTGATCCGCATGGCGGCTATCGAAGGATACACCTTCGAAAACAACCCCAACACGGCACGGGCGTACCTCTTCGCCGGCATGGCCAATCGCTGGTTCGGCGAGAATTTCTGCGAAGTCGTGTTCAGCAAGCCATACACCGATGAGAATCCCGGTCCCGCCGGAGAGGTGGACACCGGCGCACCCCTGCCGCGTTCGGCGGCCTTCACCCGGGCGATCCCGGCGCTCACCGCAGCCGTCAGCCACGGCAACGGAGCCGGTGCGGACGATATCGTGAACGCGGCTCGCGGAACTCTGGCGCAGGTGTACGTCGGGCTCGGTGACTGGCAGAACGCGCTGAACTTCGCGGCGCAGGTGCCCACCGACTTCGTGTACTCGGCCGAATACTCCTCCAACTCGGGTCGCGAGGAGAGCCAGGTATACAACGAGACCCACCGACGTTCGGAAAGCTCGGCGATCATGACCACGGCGGGCACGGTCGGAGCCAACGACCCGCGGACACCGTGGACCAACTGCTACGACCCGGCCAACGGCTGCTCGCAGGGGATCAGGAATGGAGCCGACGGCACCACCCCGCACTACCGCCAGGACAAGTACGCCACCCTGGACGACGACATTCCGGTGGTGAAGGGCACGGAGATGCGCCTCATCGAAGCCGAGGCGGCTCTGCTGAACGGCGATCTCGGCACCTTCATCGCCAAGATCAACGACGTGCGCACATTCTGGGAGCTCGATCCCATCGATCCGGGAGCGGTCACGGGTGTCGGTTCGCTCACGGGCGATCCCGAGACTCGGAGCGCTCACAAGACCTCGATGAACGGATGGGACATCCTCGACCGCGAGCGCAGCCTCACTAACTGGCTCGAGGGAAGGCGTCTGTGGGATCTCCACCGCTGGGACCATCCCTATCTCACCGGGGGCGGCATCATCTACGAGACCACGGTGGCGAGGCGGGCTTCCTGTCTGCCGATCTCGGACCAGGAGTGCCAGGTCAACGAGAACGTGGACTCTTCCAAGTGCTTCACGATCTGACCTGATGCACTGACCCGGATTCGTCCGCTTCGGGCGAACCCGGCGACGCGCCGCCCTTCGGGTTCCGAGGAACCCGGGGGGCGGCGTTGTCATATCGGCAGGTGTCGATTATGCTTATTCGCATGAGGATACTGATTCCGCTGATCGCCCTGACGCTCACCGGCCCGCTCGCCGCCCAAGAGACCGTCACCATCAGGCAGGTGAGGGTCGAAGGCGAGGTCATCGACCGGAACAGCGGCTTGCCCATCGCAGGAGTCTTCGTCCAATTCCCTCAGCTGGGACGCGCGGCCCTCAGCGACTCGTTGGGCTACTTCTTTCTCGACGGCGTCCCCGTCGGCGAGCAGGTGCTGTCGACCCACCGGATCGGTTACCAGGCGCTGAGCGCGGTCGCTCCCGTCGTCGACGGCGAAATCCTGGCGCTATATCTGACGCCCGGCGTGGTCGCCCTGCCCGGTATCGATGTGAAGGTCGCTCCCGGCGGCGATGACGGACGTAGCGGCGACTACATCGGACCGGAAGAGATAGCCGAAATGGCCGACCGCACCGACAGGATGCTGGAGGTCTTCCGGACCAAGGCGCCGCCGAGGCTGCGCATCGAGCAGAGCGGCGGCAACGGCAGCATCGTCTTCTGCGTGCAGTCCAGCCGACGCCGCCCTTCGGTCCAGGAGGTTCTCGACCTCGGAACCGGCTGCCATCCGGCCATGATCGTTCTCGACGGCACGCCCATCTACACGCCGCCGAGCAATCGCGAGTTTGCAGGCATCCTCTCTCCGAGCCTGCCTGCCGATGTGGCCGCGCTCATACTCGAGCAAAGACCGACCGAGGTGCGCAGCATCCGGGTGCTGACCCCGACCGACGCCTTCTTCCGCTACGGAGACGCCGGTCGGCTCGGGGCGGTCGAGATCACCACGACGCGGGGCGGGCGGGGGCGTGAAGGAAGAGGAACGTTGTAGCCTCGCTCATGTCTCCGCCCACGGCACCGGCCACGAGTCGCCACAGCGCATCCCGTCGACGCACATGCACCAGCTCATGCGACACGACCATCTCGCGCCGGCCGGACGTCCAGTTCTTAGCAGACGCGGGAAGTAGAATCACGGGCCTCAGCGGACCGCCCGTCATGGGTGTGGAAACCTCGGCACTGGACAGGATTCGAGCGTCACCGCGCAAGCGCGTTCGGTGTCGGAGCATACCATCGACCGTATCCAGTCCAGATCACGTGTCGGGGTCGCCCCCCGCACGAGCTTGCGGAAACGAAGGGCGGCAACGCCGAGGGAGGCGAGCCCAACCCCGCAGCCGAGTGCCCAGGTGAGGAACACGCTTGCGGCGAGAGTCATCGGGACCGAACCGTCGGCCCGAGAAGGCAACGGCAGGTATTGGGTCGGGACTGGAGCCACGGAATTCGGTCGGCGACCCGAGGTGGGACGATTAGCCGTCGCTGATGGCCCGCTCGCTGTCTCTTCTGGGAAATGGAACTCGATTGCTGTGGTCCGGGCGGGAAGATTGGGAAGGTCCCACGAAGGGGCCAGCAGTCTCAGCAATGGGAACACGAGCTGCACCGAGAAGGTCGTCGTCCACAACAGATGCAGTGTCTTCGCGGAACCGCGTCTCGCAAGCCAGGCAAGAACGAGCGCGACGGACAGGACCACCGTATAGTGCCCACCGCTCCAGCTCCGGCGGCGCAACCCGAATCTCCCGGCTCACCTCGCCGATGTCCTCGCCCCGCAGCAGCCGTAAAACCACCTCGGCCTTCCGCTGCGCGCTCCACCGCTTCGGAAGGCTCCCCGGCCGGCCGCGGCTCTTCGTCGAATCCTGCTCTTTCGTACTCCGAGACATCCCGTGCCTCCTCTCTCTTGGACCCCGAATGGGTTGCTAAACTACTGTCCAGAGAAACCGGGGGCACTATATCGGGACCTTCATCAAGCGCTACAACAACAGCTGGCTTCTCCAGCGCCACGGGTACATGACCCCGGCCCGGGCTCGCGATGTTTAAGCCGTCCACTTGTCCAGAAAACCGGAACCGGTACAGTCGGTACGTTATCGTACAGGTGTTCCCCCGCGCGATGCGGGCGAAGCCCCACAGAGACCAACTCACGACCCACATGACCGCGCCTAACCTTAACTGGATCGCCAACTACACCTGGGGCATCGCACCCGCCCTCCCAACCTTGTTCCCGACATGCCAAGATCACCCGGCAGGCCGGGCCTTGGAGCTCAGAGCTTGGCGCCGTGTTTCGGAAATGCCCTCGTTCGGCGCAACCAGCCTCCCCTGATCAGAAGTCCACAGCTAGCCTCGAATGCTTACGTGGATTAAGAGACTCTGGGGACGGAGGCAATCCCTTCCACCGGTTCAGCCCGGCGAACGCCCGCTCAAGGCGTTTGTCTCAAGCGTGATGCGACCTGAGTTCGAAGAAGTTCGCAACGAGACGGTCAGAGTGCTGGACGGGATTCCGCAGATCGAGCGGTGGGCGTTCGAGTACGCACCTGGCAGCTCGGAGCCGGTCGATAAGGGATACCTCCGACATGTGCGGGACGCGGATTTCGTTGTTTGGCTGGTCACCGCCCCGACTACTGAACCAGTAACCGCCGAGGTGAAGGAGGCTATCGCAGCCGGTCGGAGACTGTGGATCGTGATTGTTGACCCCAGAGACCAGTGGTCGGATGCCACCAAGTCGCTGGTTGATCACGCGAGTCGCCATGCCAAATGGATCGAGCCTAGCCGTTGCGGGGGGCTGCGACAAGCCCTCTTGATGACGTGGGGTGACGACACCATTCGTGCCCATCGCGGCATTCCTGGCATGGGGCGAGTGGCCAGGCTGGAGTCAATGGGTAGAGCATCGCGAGCCCGTTGCCTTTCGCGATGGCAAGCCGCAGGAGTGCCAAGGGATGTTGCGTTTCAGATGGTGCAGGAGACACGCGTCGGTAGCGCACCGCCAGAACTCCTTCCCACGCGCCGTCATCCCATTTCCCTCCTCACTGGAGATTTCGGGATCGGCAAGTCCCTTGCGGCGGAAAGAGCGCTGCAAGCTGCCATCGCCGCATCACAAGAAGGGCAAGCCACGGCCATTCCGGTATTTGTCCAGGCTGACATGCTCGAGGGGCCCCTTGAACCTGCGGTTCGCCAGCACGCGAGCGAACTTGGTGACCCTCGGATTGAAGGCGTATTCCTGGTCGTCGACGGGCTCGAACAAGCGGGGGTGGGCGACGCCCTGAGGATCCTTGACGAGACCCGTGCTCTCGTCGAGACATGGCCGGGTTCCTGCGCGCTGGTTACCAGTCGAGCGTTACCCGTCCCAATACCTATTGAGGAAGAACGACCGCTGCCGC
Organism: Gemmatimonadota bacterium; assembly: GCA_021295815.1. NCBI lineage: Bacteria > Pseudomonadati > Gemmatimonadota > Gemmatimonadota bacterium. Next base: position 70,921 of record JAGWBQ010000011.1, read on the forward strand.
CACTATCCAGTCGAGCGGCGGACGATCTCGTTACGCGTGTTTCTGGACGCGGCGGCACTCCAGCACTTTCCACCGGCTGGCCCCAACCCGTCCAGGAAGCGATTGTTCGTCCTTTGTTCGCCATTCTTCTGGGCGGTTACTTGCGCGAACAGAACCCGGTGCTGCCTCGCTCCCTGGGAGACCTAATCAGCCTACTCGTAGCCAGATCTCTGCTGGCTGCGGGTCTTCACGACCGCCAGGCTCAGCCGATCCTCCGGCGGCTAGCGGTCGCCACTACACAGCGAGGTGGGGGCCGAATTCAAACCAACGAGGTTGGCGATCCTGACGCATTGCAGGATCTCGCAAGCGCCGGTCTTGTGGTGATGGATGATGGCCTGGTGGAGTTTGCTCTCCCGATTCTTCAGCAGTGGTTTTCGGCGCATGCCCTGGGAGAAGGACTCGTTTCGCTGTCTGAGATTGCTCGCTCTGGAGCGATGCTAGATCGGTGGCGGTATGCGCTCGTAATCGCGGCTGGCCTCTTCGATCACGACACTGCTACCGATCTCCTAGCTCCACTCGCCCGTGAGCATCCCGGTTTCGTTTCTCAGATCGTCGGCGAAGGATTGACCAAATGGGGCCTCGACGATGCCGTCCCTGCGGCCTCTGGCACCGATGCTGCAGAGCGCATTCGTCAAGCGATGGATGCTCTTGTGAGCGGTCTCGGCCCTTTAGCCAAGTTGATAGCGCCTCTCCAGCGTTCGGGCGAGCTGCGTCCCGTTGCGGCGCGGAACTCAGGTGTTCGCCTGGCAGTTGGGTGGTACTGCGGCCGTTCCGGTCGTCCAGCCGTTAGCGAACTTCCTCAAGACTTCTCGATTTCTCCGCCACCGGAGTTGACGATGTACCGGCAGGCCAATCCGGGACGTCACTCGGCTTGGGCGTGGCCCTGGGCCTTGGAGAGCCTCACCGGAGAACTGTCCCAGTTGCTGAAGAGCCGCCGATTGCGCTCAACAGCGGTCGCGTCGCGACACGAGGAGGCATGGTATGGTGCCCTGGCTCTCCTCAACCGCGGTCACTTCGACGCTGGACCGATCAAGCTTGAGGATTTGAAGCGACGGCTGTCGCGGCTGAGACGCTCAGGCGAGCTGTTGATCCGTCGCAACTCCTACGACCTTGCGATGATCTGGTCTGTTGTAGATGAGGCCACAGCGGCCCACTCTTCTCAGTTGCCGCTTCCCCACCCGGGACCGGACCAGCGACAAGGGCAGTGGATCTGGTCGGCTTACTCCGACGCTCAGTTGCTCCAGCGCACCAGGAGCGTGTTCCGCGCCGCGTTGGAGATCTATGAGTCCATCGTCGCGGAATGGTTCTCTTCATTTCGCGACCGCCTCTCCACGTCTGTTCTTCTTCCGGCAGTAGTCGAGGGCTACCTCTTACCGCCACAATCGTCCAAGAAGGGACTGGTTGGAGGTCCCGCGATCGGGTGGCGTTTTCGAGCTCTTCCGGTGGGGCAAGCTAGTCGAGTTGATATTTGCCTGGTGGCGGAGCCCTGGCGTTTCGATTGGTCAGAGTCGAGAGCTGAGCTTACACGCCTTCGCAAGTTGCGTCCCGACGCTGCTGAGTGGTTGCACTATTCTGTTGTGGACGAGGTCCTGGACGTGTTTGGGGAAGCGCCTGCTCGGAAACTCGCTTACCGTTGGCTATCGGATGATCTCGTCCGGATTGGGTGGCTGGAGCGTGGAACCTATTGACCACGTCATGCAGTTCGTGGAACAGGAAATGAAGAAGGACCCCGGCGTGAAGAACGCGACCTTGTTCGCGGGCGCCTGCGAGGGGAGCTTAGGCCGCAACAGTTTCACGCCAGGTATCGGTTGCCGGTGACGCGACGGATGGCGGAGCAGCGGCGGCCCGCACGGTCGCGCAAAGCGGTCCCGGAGCCTGACCCCGCGCCCGCGGCATCCGGCGACGGCGCGGCCGTCATGGAGTTCGTGGAGCGGACGCTCTAAGCAGACCCCAACGTCTCGAACGCGGACCTGTTCGCGGGTGCCCGCGAGATCGATCCCTCCGTTGCGGAGCTCTCCGCCCGGCAGTTCCACGCGAAGTACCCCCTCCAAGTGAAGGCGCGGCTCGCAAGGGCCGCCCCCGATGTCGAACGGACACCCACGCTACGGCCGCGAACCACATAGAATCCGCCCTTCGGATCGGCTTCGGAGAGCATCTCCCCGCGCTGGTCAAGAAGCCCGCCGTGTGCGAAGTTTCCTTCGCGCAGATCGTGCGGTCCATCGCGAGAGGAATCGAATGATGGCACGCACGAAACGAAGTCGGCGCAGCTACAGCGCCGGCGAATGGGACCGCAACCGGGTGAGGGTGTTCGCCGACCCCAAGACCGGCCGATACCAGATCGAGTGGCGCGAGAACGGGCGCAGGCTCACGAGGTCGCTGGGGCACCGCGACTGGTCGCGGGCCAAGAGGCAAACGGACGAGGTTGCCGCTGGCTTCGCGGTCCATGAGCCCAACGGCAATGCCGAGCCTGAGCCGCTTACCCTGGAACGGCTTTTTGACATCTACCGGGGGGAGGTGACGCCCGCCAAGCATAAACGGTCGCGGATGCATGACAGGGCCGCGACGCAGATGTTCCTCGGGTTCTTAGCCCCTATTGACGAGGAAGACGCCGTTCCGCTCGTTGTCGCGGCCCCAAGAGTCTAACCGCAATACAGCGGACACGCCGTTCCCGCAACCTCCGGTCGGTCCTTCCACCTCGTCAGGTCTGGATCCGCAACTACGGAGCCCTCCGGTTCGTGATCGTGGGCTCGACCGCGAGCCGCCGTCGCCAATCGGCGATCTCGTCCTCGCCCACGTCGAGAGCCACCGCGGCCGCCGCGTCGATGACCCGCCGGGCTCGGCATTCCTCCGCCCGCCTCATCGGCAGGAGCTCGACGTCGCGGACCTGCTCCCAGGCGTCCGCGAGGGCGTCCCAAGCGGGGCTGCCGGGCTTGGGGATTCGGACCTCTCGGAGGTGCTGGAGTTGCCATGTGGGGTAGGTGAGCGTCTGGGCGCGGCGGTTCAGCAGTAGGAGACGTGCGGGCGTCGCGTTCCACCAGAGAGCGAGCGCCTGTGTAGTGCGGTCGTCATCTGCGGTCACGGGTACCCACCAGCCGAACGCGGGAGTGTGCGTCCAGAGGCCATTCAGTCGGCCGCTCACGGTGTTCATACGCATGGTGACCAGGAGGCGGCTTTGCCGCTCAGCGTATCTCTTGGCCAAGTGTTCCTTACCGGCGCGAGGCCGATACCAGACATCGGGTTCCCCGAGCATTGTACGCCGGACCTTGCTGCTCACTGAATGGAAGCCCGGGAGTGCTCCAGCGGCATCCGGCTCACACCGAACGTACGCGTCTTGGATGCGTCGCCCGGCGGGACCGACGGCGTGGCGCAGGCCCACCGGCTCAAGCAACGGCGACGTTTCGATTTCCCGGATCTTGGCCGCCAGTCCACCATCGTACCACTGAACCGGCGTCCAGTCCCCGGCCTGGACGCGATCCGCCGGCCAGCGGCAGACGTTGCCCCAATCTCCGACCGTGCCAGCGGTGATGGCGTCGGCAACCTCGATGGCTTCCTCGGCACTGGACGGCATCTTGCGCAACGACACGAACTCGGTGGGCGGGCGGTCCTCCTTCGGAACCCTGCGGCAGATGAGCAGGCTCTCGTGGATGCTCGTGTTCTCCGAGAAGGCGATCCGCCTGGGGTCGTGCGTGGTCACGATCCGTTCGATGTGGAAGCGCTCGGCCAGGAAGCGCCGCTCTTTCAGCCCCGAGGCTCCGGTGCAGGCCGTCACCGGCAGCACCTTCGCCAGGAACGCACGGTCGTCGCGGAGCATCCTCTCGGCGAGAGGCGTAAAGAACGTGCGGACGCTGTTGGTGGTTATGACCGCCGCCGCCTCGGGATCGCGCCCGTGCAGGCGGTCCCGAACCTCTATCTCGTGCGTCTGCATCGCCTTGAGAACCGCCGGGCCGAACTTGCGCCCGCGCTTCATGTTGTCGGTGAAAGGCGGGTTCATGATGATCCCGTCGACCTCGCGCAACGGGAAGCGGATCTCCTCGCTTTCGTTCACTTGGTCCGCATCGAGGCTTTCCAGGGATCTTTGCGGTGCTCTGAACGCGACCGTGCTGAGGGCGTCCCCTCGGTCGGCGGCGGTCAGGATCTCCACCGATCCGGCCTTGACCGAGCCGTCGGGCTGCGGTCCGTGCGGCATGGTCACCAGGTTCATGCGCTCGTAGTCCACCGTGGGTGCACCGAGCGTCATGTTGCAGGCGGCGAGCTGGATGCCGTGCCGGTTGATGTCCAGGCCGCAGAGCACGTCTTCGACGAGAAGCTTGTGGAGGGCGTCCCGTTCCTCCTCCCTCGTTTCGATCTCCGTTCGAGCGGCCACCCGCGCCTTGATCGTCTGAAGAGCCGCCATAAGGAGCGTTCCCGTCCCGCACGCGGGATCGATCACCCGCAGGGCCGCGACGGCTTTCGAGTCCGACCAGTCGATCAGGTCTTCAGAAAACGCCAGACGCGCCAGAATGATGGCCGATAGGTTGTTGGTGTAGTACGCTCCGTCGCTCTTCGCCGACCCGAGGATGCGATGGTAGAGCGGTCCGGCGTGATCGTAGCCCAGTTCGCTCAGTGAATCGGCGACCCGGTTCGCGCACTCGGCGAGCTCGCGTATCGCGTTTCCCGTCGCCTTGTCGTGAGGCAGGGCGCGGAGAACCTCAAGGGCGGGCTGGAAGACGGGCGCGTAGTCCTTTTCCAGAATGGCTTCCCAGGCAAGGGCGAGGACCTCGGCCGGGGCGCTCGAACCGGCGACCTTGTCGAGCCGGAGGATCGTCTTCAGCTGGGGTTCGTCGCGGAGCCTCCGGTGGAGGAGGCAGGCGTTCGCGAGCATCAGCGCCGCGATGGTGCAGACGCCCTTGGCGCCGCCGTCTTCCTGCGGGACTAGGTCGAGCGCCTTCGCAAGTCCTTCTTCGAGCTCCTTCCCTTGGAACACCGCGCTCGCTCGCTTGACCGCGTCCGCGATCTCGTCGGCGACGAGCTGACCGGGCCTGCCCAGCCCCGACGCCGCGGCGACGTGCGCGTAGATGCCCTGTTCGGCCTCGTCAAGCTCGAGCCTGCGCTGGAGGTCCTCCCGGTCACGGTCGCGAATCACGTCCGGTTCACCGTTCACGGGCAGGGGTGGTCCGGTCGGCGGCTCGTAGACCTTGACGAACCTAGCCGGCGTCTCGGCTAGGCGGCTGTCGTGGGCCTGGAGCGCTCGCAGCACGCGACCGACCGTCCTGTAGCCCTCGGTGCCCCGCTCGAGCGCGGCAGCCACGTCGCGCCCGGGTTCGACGACGACCGGGACGATTATGTAGCCGAAACGTTTGCCCGGCGCCTTGCGCATGACGCGCCCGACGGCCTGCACCACGTCGACCTGGCTGTCACGCGGGTCGAGAAACGCGACGGCGTCGAGCGAGGGCACGTCCACGCCCTCGGTGAAGAGCTTGACGTTGCAGACCATCCGAGCCTCGCCTTCACGCTCCGCGTCAGCGAGCGAACGCAGTTCCCGGTTGCGCTGGAGAGCGCTCGACGAAGCGTCGAGGTGGCGGGCCACGACCTTCATTGCCCGCCCGCCGCTCATCCGACGGGTGGTGGACGCCAGCACCTGGCTCTCCATGAGAGCCTTGGCGTACCACTTCGAGCGAGCGATGCTGTTCGCGAACCCCAGCGCTCTCGGCAGCCGCCCCGGCCGTTCGAGAGCCGAGCCCTCGGTGACGCCGTTGACGGCGAGCGACACACCGAGCACCCGGGTCATGTCGTTGTCGGTCGGGACGTTCTTCCGGCTCGTGTAGCTGTGGAGGGCGTCCAGTCGCTTTCGGAGGCTCGGCGTCACGCTCGCTCGGCTCACCCCGAGGACTATGACGCGGTAGTCCGACAGAACCCGGTGCTGGACGGCCTTGGCGAACGGCAGCAGATGCAGGAGAGGACCGTAGACCTTCTGATCGCCCATGTCGACGACCTCGATGCCCTTCTTGTTCAGGCTCCGCTTGGAGCGCGCCGTGTAGATGCGCGGCGTGGCGGTCATGTAGAGCCGCTTCCTCGCACGCAATCGCTCGTCGTCGTGGAACTCCTGGAAATCGATCTTGCGATAGCCCTCCCGTTCGAGGAGCGCACCCGTGGTGCGATGAGCCTCGTCGGCGATGGCGAGATCGAACGCCGGGGCCTCATGGTCCGCCTGCGCCTCGGTCACCCTGCGTAGCGAGTGGTAGGTGGAGAAGACGACGCTCGTGGGCTCGCTGCAATGTGCGGAGTCGGCGCCGCGACCGGGGTCGTCTCGACTCGAACCGTCGCTCCCCGAGACGTTCGCACCGAGGGCTCCGGCTATCTCCGCCGGATCGGTCGTGACTGGGCACTCGAGCTCCGAGATCCCGATGTCCTCGTTTTCGTTGCGTCCCCCCGCCGTCGGGTCCGAACACACCACCACGCACTTCAGCCTGCGCGTCGTCTGCCTGAGCCACTCGCGCCTGGCTTGCGAGACCAGCGCGATGGTCGGCGCCGTGAAAAGGATGCGTCCGCCGTCCGGGGCCACCTGCTCGGCGATGCGGAGCGAGGTGAAGGTCTTGCCCGTGCCGCATGCCATGACCAAGCGACCGCGGTCGTGGTTGTTCAGACCCTCGACAACGTCCTCGACGGCGTCCGCCTGAAGCGGCCACGGTTGCTGGACGGGACGCTCGGCATCGGTCTCCGTCACCTCGACGCCGAGATACTTCTGGAAATCGAACTGTGTGACTTGGGGACGGGCTTTCTTGATCGCACGTTCGGCGATCGGTCCCCAGCGACAGGTCGCCACGATCCAGCGCAGCTCGAAGATCGCCTGCTGCGATCCCCCGAGAAACTTGTCGATGTGACCCTTGCCCAGCACGCTTCGTTCGTCGTAGCACTTGCACTGGATCGCCACCAGCTCTCCCGTCGTCCTCCGCGCGACGAGGTCGATCCCGATGTCGCGACCGTCCAGGCCGGTCAGCTCCTCCCGCTCCGGCCAGTCGGCCCAGCGCCAGATCTCCTCGATCTCGAACTCGGGCTCCTGCAGCGCGACCCTCATGAAGAGCTGCTCGAACCAACGACCCTTCTCGGACTCGTCGCGGCTCTCCTCCCGAATGCGCCTGAGGATCTCGCCGGCGGTCGGCTTGCCGCCGAAGTCGAGATTCCGTTGTTCTGTCATCGGGTACGGCCTCGCGAATTGGGTTGGAATGCGTGCATCGATCGAGCCAAGATGCGGAAGCCCGGAAGCAACCGCCTCCCTACCCGCTCTGCCGCACCTCGATCAGCGCGGCCCGCACCAGTTTCATGGCGTCGCGGTGGGTCTCGGTCGGGGGAAACAGGCTGCCGGACCTGACCGCCGAGCCGTTCAGGGAACCGTAGGCGCGGGACAGCGAGCCAAGCGCCGCCCGCAACCGGCCCTCCGGCGTTGTGACGTCGCCAGCCGCGCCGAAACCGAATCCGCCTGCCGGGGCTCCGCCGCGTGCGCGCAGAACCTCCCGCGCCTCTCCTTGCAGAGCGAGGGCGTCGAGCATGAAGCGCTCGCGGGAATCGTACATCGCCTGAGTTATCATCGGCATGTCCGGATCTCCCAGAACGGTGAGCGGCGTGGATGCGTTCACACCGTCCGCCGAGACTGTAAGCACGTAGTCGCCCGGCGATACCCACGGACCGCGCGCAGCTATCGAGCGCGGGAGCTGGGGGTCTTCGTGCGGCTCCCAGCGAGAGACGCTCATGCCGTGGCGGAGATCCCAGTTGACCCGGTGCGTGCCCCCCTCCGAAGGAACGAGCATCTCGCGCACGACCTCGCCGCTGGCGCGACGGCTCACGGTAAGACGCGCCTCGGAAGTCGAGTTCGCGAGTCGGTAGGTGACCGGTACGCCGTCGACCGGATTCTCGCCGGCGAACTCGGCCTGCGCCCGATAAGATGTGTCCTTGCGGTAGAGACGGATCGTCCCCGGTCCTGCGGAAAAGACAGCTACAGCAACCGCGTCGGCGTCCGCCCACTCGGCGAGCGGACGCGTGTCGTCGAGTATGAGGATGCTCCGTCCATGGGTCCCCAGCACGAGATCTTTGTCGCGCGGGTGTATGACCATGTCGTCGTAGTGGGTCGTGGGCAGGTTCGGCATCCTGGCCCAGTTGGCTCCGGCGTCGGTGCTCACGAAGACCGCATGTTCGGTGCCCGCGAAGAGGAGGTCCGGGTTGTCGGGGTGCTCCACGACGACGTTCACCACGCCGGTCCGCGGAAGCGTGGCGTGGAGCGGTTCCCAGGTCGCGCCGTAGTCGGTGGTGCGGAGGAGATAGGGAGCGAAGTCGCCGTCGCGGTGGGCGTCGAAGGCGGCGTGGGCCGTGCCTCGACCCGCCGAAGAGGCTGCGATGCGGCTCACGTAGGTGCCGTCCGCGATGCCGGAGACGTTCCCCGACACCTCCGTCCAGCTCCCGCCGCCGTCCCGGCTCACCTGGAGATTGCCGTCGTCGAAGCCGACCCAGAGCACCGCCGGGTCGAGCGGCGATTCGTCGAGGGTGACCGCCTCGCCGAAGCTGCCGGTGCCGTCGTTCCTGGAGAGCGAGATCTCGGAACCGACCACGCCCATGATCTCGATCGTGTCGCGGTCCACCCGGCGGGAGAGGTCCTCGGTCATGGACCACGACGATCCCCGGTCCCTCGATGTAAAGAACCTGTTGCCCGCCACGTAGACCGTGCTCGGATCGTGAGCCGACACCATGAGCGGCGAGGTCCAGTCGAAACGGTGGCGCTCGCCCAACGGATCCGGAGGGGTGATGTCGAGCATGTCGCCGGTCTCGGTGTCGTAGCGGAAGTAGTTGCCGCCATTGGACGAGCCGTAGGCGAAGCGGGCGTCGCTCGGATCGACCTGCCAGTACATGCCGTCGCCGAAGCCGTTCTGCATCCAGTCGTCGTTGACGATCCCGATCCAGCGTCTGGTCCGGGACGGTCCCATGAACGAGTGGTTGTCCTGGAGACCTCCGTAAACCCAGTAGGGATCGCGCATGTCGACTCCGATGGCGTAGAACTGAGCGATGGGGAAGTTGTTCATCTTGCGGAAGGTCGCGCCGCCGTCGTAGCTCTCGTGCATGCCGGCGTCACCCGCCAGATATAGGTGCTCGGGATCGTTCGGGTCGATCCAGAGAGAGTGATGGTCGGCGTGGACGCCCACGTCGTAGGTCGGCGCCACCGCTATCTGCCTGAAGCTCCTGCCTCCGTCGTCGCTCACGTAGGAGCGCGTGGCCAGGGTGAAGACGCGGTCCTCGTCGTTGGGATCGATGAAGACGTGGGAATAGTACATGGGCCGGATGTTGAGCTCGTTGACACGTTCCCAGGTCATGCCGCCGTTCTCGGTTCGGTAGGTGCCTTGGATTTCGTTCGCGGCGTGCTCGACGAGCGCGTTCAGCACCAGCGGGTTCGACTGCGAAATCGCGATCCCTATACGTCCGAGGTCGCCGGTGGGGAGTCCGCCGGTGAGCCGTGTCCATGAGTCGCCCCCGTCCGTGGTCTTGTAGATCCCGCCGCCGGGACCGCCGCCGTTGAAGCCCCAGGGCTTGCGCATGCGCTGGTAGGCCGCGGCGTAGAGCTCGTCGGGATCATCCGGGTTGATGACCAGATCGACCGCTCCCGTCCAGGCGTCGATCGCGAGAACGTGGTCCCAGCTCTCGCCGCCGTCGGTCGTCCTGTAGACCCCTCGCTCTTCGGACTCCTTCCAGAGATTGCCGAGAGCCGCGACGTACGCGATGTCGGGGTCGGTCGGATGCACCCGCACCCTGCCGATGTGCCGGGTCTCGACCAGGCCCAGATGACGCCAGCTCTCGCCGCCGTCGTCGGAACGGTAGACGCCGTTGCCGTAGGACGAACTCTGGCGATTCTGCTGCTCGCCGGTACCCGCGTAGATGATGGCTGGGTCGGAGGGCGCCAACGCGACGTCGCCGAAAGTGCTCACCGCCATGGTGTCGAAGACGTTAGTCCACGAAATGCCCCGATTAGTGGATTTCCACAACCCTCCCGACGCGGTGGCCACGAAGATGGTCGATGGATCGTGAGGATAGGCTTCCACGTCGTGGATCCGACCGCCAGTCACCGCAGGTCCGATCTGACGGGGCCTGAAGGACCGCATGTCATCTGTGGTGACGGCGGATTGCGCGGCGGACGAACTCGGGGCGAGTGCGAAGGCGGCCAGAAGAAGGACGCTGGATCTCATGTGCGTGGTCGGGTGGAAGGACTCGTCGGTGCAAGAGTCTACCTTCCGGCCTCCCGATTGGCAATTGCGGCCCGCCCGAACCATTCGGGAGCCGCCGGCTTCCGGCCTAGTTCCCGAGCGCCCCCGCCACCAGGTCGCGGACTTCCTGCGCCATGTCTTCGGCCTCGAACGCCATCCAGCGCAGGTAATCGGGGTCCGCCTCGGCGACTTCGGTCAGGCTGACGCCGCGATGCTTTCCGCGCTTGAAGGTCTTCTCCCCTTCATCTCCCGAGAACCAGCGGTCCACCTCTGTGAGTATCCTCACGTGTTCGTCGCAGAAGCTGTTGATGCCGTCGATGCTCCTGGGAAGATCTCCGTAGTGCTCGACCTGTGCGAAGAAGACTTCCGCGGCGGCCCGGGTGTCGGCCAGGGCCGAGTGTTGGTTCTCCATCTCCCGGTTCAGAAACTTCAACGTCGCGGCGGCGAGGTTGCGCGGCTCCATGGCGTGGAAGATCACGCTCGGATCGACCACGCGGATCTCGGTCAGGTCGAGTTCGATGCCGCACCGGGCGAACTCGGCCGCGAGCATGGGCACGTCGAAGCGACGCGCATTGTATCCGCCCAGGTCGGCGCCGGCGAAATAGTCGTGGTAGAGGCTCCTGGCGACGCGACGAAACGTCACCTCGTTCTCGACATCCTCGTCGCCGATGCCGTGGACGGCGGTCGCTTGCGCGGGGATGGGCATCTCCGGGTTGAGGCGCCGGACCCTCTCGATGACCTCGCCCTCCGGCGTGTACTTGACCAGCGCCAGCTCCACGATCCGGTCGCGTCGGGTGTGCAGCCCCGTGGTTTCGAGGTCGAAGAAGACGAGGGGTCGGTCGATTTCGAATGGTAGCATGTTTCAAAGCTAGCGGCCCGTGACGAAGCTCGCACGAGCAGCGAGCGCAGCGTCCGGCGCGGATGCAGCGTCGCACTGCCGTGGGAGGCTTTGTCTGCGGGCTGCCGGTTACGTTTGGGGTATGAGAGCTATGGTGGTGACCCGGCCCGGCGGCCCGGAGGTGCTGGAGGAGCAGGAACGCCCGACACCGGAGCCGACCACCGGAGAAGCCCTCGTCCGGGTGGCGGCCGTCGGCGTCAACCGGGCGGACATCCTCCAGCGGCTGGGCAGGTACCCTGTGCCGCCCGGCTACCCGGACGACATCCTCGGCCTCGAGTTCGCCGGCACCGTCGAGGCCCTCGGCCCGGACGTCCTTCCCGCCGCTTCCGCTCCTTCCCCTCCCGGTTTCGCCGATTCGAAAGCCCGCTCCGGATCCGGTCCGGGCGTCGGCGACCGCGTCATGGGAATCACCGGAGGCGGTTCCTACGCCGAGTACGTCTCCGCCCCGATCTCGACTCTGCTCCCGGCACCGAACGGCATGAGCCTGACGGACGCCGGAGCGATCCCGGAGGTGTTCGCCACCGCCTTCGACGCCGTCTACCTGCAGGCGCGGCTGAAACCCGGCGAGACGCTGCTGGTCCACGCGGCGGGCAGCGGCGTCGGCACTGCGGCGATCCAGCTAGCCAAGGCGTCCGGGAACCAGACCGTCGGCACCTCGCGCTCCGGGTGGAAGCTCGAGCGGGCGAAGCGGCTGGGGCTGGACCACCCGGTGATAGCGGACGAAGAGTGGGCCGACCGAGCGCTCGACCTCACCGGCGGGCGCGGTGTCGACGTGATACTCGATCTGGTGGGCGCACCCTACCTGTCCGGCAATCAGAGAGCTCTCGCGAAGCGCGGCCGCCACATCGTGGTGGGAGTGCCCGGAGGAGCAGTCGGTCAAGTCGACCTCCGCCGCCTCATGACCATGCGGGCGTCGATCTCCGGCACCGTCCTCAGAGCCCGGCCGCTTTCGGAGAAGGAAGAGCTGACGGCGGCCATGGCCCGCGATCTCCTTCCTGGCTTCGCATCCGGGGCGTTGCGTCCCGTCGTCGACCGGACGTTTCCGGCGACCGAGGCCGGAGCCGCCCACACCTATATGGCCGCCAACCGCAACTTCGGAAAGATCGTCCTGATCTGGAGCTGACGTTCAAATCCCGAGGGCGGCCTCGACGATCTGGCTCTGGTTGCCGGCGTGGGTCTTGACCTTGCCTTCGGAGGGAGAAGCGCGTTCGGGCCTGCTCGCGAACCCCAGCGACACCCCGTTCGGCAGCAGCCGGCTCAAGCGCGGGCCGATGAAGCCGAGGGCTCCCATGTTCGCGGGTTCCTCCTGGGCCCACACCACCTCCGTGAGTCTGGCATACTTGGCAAGGAGCTCCTTCAGCGCCGTCTCGGGCCAAGGGTAGAGGAGTTCCTGACGCACGATCGCGACATGGCCCAACTCGCCGCGCGCCTTGTGGGCCTGAAGATCGTAGTAGAATTTGCCCGAGCAGAGAATCAGCTTGGTGACCTTGCCGGGATCGTTCACCGTCGGGTCGTCGAGAACGTGGCGGAAAGTCCCGCCGCACAGCTCCTCCACAGCCGAGGTGGCGGCGGGAAGCCGCAGGAGGCTCTTGGGCGAGAAGGCGATCATCGGACGTTCGGGGCGGCGTTTGGCCTGACGGCGGAGAAGATGGAAGTAGTTCGCCGGAGTCGAGGGAAGCGCGACCCGCATGTTGCCCTCCGCGCACAACTGGAGGAAACGCTCGATCCTCGCCGAGGAGTGCTCCGGCCCCTGTCCTTCGTAGCCGTGAGGCAGGAGCAGCATCAGGCGCGAGTACTGGCCCCACTTCGTCAGGCCCGCGCTCAAAAACTGGTCGATCATGACCTGGGCTACGTTCACGAAGTCACCGAACTGGGCCTCCCAGATCACCACGTCCTTGTCGACCGCCACGGAATATCCGTACTCGAAGCCGATGACCGCGGTCTCGGTGAGCGGTGAGTTGTAGGCCTCCAGCCGTGTGTCGGCGACCCCCTGAAGCGGAAGGCAGGTATCTCCGGTCTCGTAGTCGTGGAGGACGAGATGGCGATGGCTGAATGTGCCGCGCTGCGCGTCCTGGCCGGTGAGCCGCACCGGAATGCCGTCTCGGAGCAGGGAACCGAACGCCAGAGCTTCGGCGTGTCCCCAGTCGATCCGGGTCTCGGTGGAGAAGTCGCGGGTGCGTTTCCGGAGCTGCCTCCAGAGCTTCGGGTGCGGAGTGAAGCCCTCCGGCGTGCTGAGCGCGCTCTCGTTGATGGTCTCGAGCGAATCGAAAGCGACCCCGGTGTCGTCCGGCTCCACCGGATCGCGCGCCTCGTCGTCGGGACGATCGTCCTCCACGGGACGGAACTCCTGCACATGCCGCTGCGCGTGGCGGAGCTCGTCGGTGATCTCCTCTTCGATCGCGCTCACGCCGGCGTCGTCGGTCACGCCCTCGTCGACGAGCTTCCTGGCGTAGATCGCCCGCGCCGTCGGATGCTCGGCTATCCGGGCGGTCTTGAGCGGCTGGGTGTAGGCCGGCTCGTCTCCTTCGTTATGCCCGTGCCTGCGGTAGCCGATCAGGTCGATGACGAAGTCTTCTCCGAAGCGCGCGCGATACATCATGGCGATGCGCATGGCGTCCATGCACGCCTCGGCGTCGTCGGCGTTCACGTGGACGACCGGAATGCCGTACCCCTTCGCCAGGTCGGAGGAGTAGTCGGTCGAGCGGGCGTCGACGGGATCGGTGGTGAAGCCGATCTGGTTGTTGACGATGACGTGAACGGTTCCGCCCACGTCGAAGCCGTCCAGGCGAGCCATGTTCAGCGATTCGGCCACCACCCCCTCGGCGGCGAAGGCGGCATCACCGTGGATGAGGAGGGGAATGACCGTCCGCCTCTCCCGCTCGTCGCTCGCGTCGTCTCCGCTCCACTGGAGAGCGCGCGCCATGCCGTTTACCACGGGGTTCACGAACTCGAGGTGGCTGGGATTGGGCGCGAGCCGAACCCGGATGCTCCCGGCACCCTCGAAGCTGCGGTCGCCCACGGCGCCGTGATGGTACTTCACGTCCCCCGAACCTGCGATGTCGAGCTGTCCGCCCTTGAGCGACGGGCCTTCGAACTCCGCCAGCAGCTCGCCGTAGGAGACGCCCACGGTATGCGTGAGGACGTTGAGTCGGCCGCGGTGTGCCATCCCAACGACCACCTCCCTGCCTCCGGCCCGCGCGGCTTCGGCGAGCGCGAGATCGAGCATGGGAACCAGAGCGTCCGTGCCTTCCAGGGAGAAGCGTTTCTGACCGAGGTAGGTGCGGTGCAGGAAGTTCTCCAGCCCTTCGGCCCGCGAGAGCCCCCTCAGCAAGCTTATCTTCTCATCCGCGTTCAGCTCGGGACGGTGTGCGCCCGAGTCCACTTTCGCCCAGAGCCAGCCCACCTTCTCCGGATCGTCCAGATGACCGAACTCGTAGCCGATAGTGCTGGCGTAGATGCTTCGCAGTTGCTGCATCGCGTCCCCGTCCCTCTCGTCCTCCCCCACGTCGTCCAGAAGGAGAGAGGCGAGCAGCGAAGTGCCGAAGAGAGCCGGGCTGAGGCGTTCGTGCGCGGGCGGATCGCTCCTGAGCGGGTCGAGGTCGGCGAGCCGGTAGCCGTGATCGCGAAAGGCCTGGAGGAGAGCGGCCGCCCTCGAGATCTCGGGAAGGATGCCGTCAATGCCGTCGATGGCCGGTGTATCGGGGATGGCCGCAGAGGCGGCGGGAGCGACGACCGCGGATCGCGCCCTGCTCGACCAGTCGGCCGGGACGAGGAGCCCCTCTGCGGCGAGACGACCGTCGGCGCTCTCGAATAGAGTCCGCCACTCGGGAGGCACTCGCTCCGGGTTGACGGCGTACTCGTCCAACATCAACTGGGCGTAGGCGAGGTTGGATTTGTCGAATAGCGGCTCTGTCATGGTCCAGCACCGTTGTTGCGGGTATTCGGGTCCGACGGCGCGTGACGCACTTCTCACGGGCGCTTGGCCCCGTCAAAGTTAACCTCTCGAAGGAGCGCGGACGATGGGCGTTGCGTCGGGACTCTGCTCGGTGTGCGACAACTCGCGCCGGGTGGTCACCAAGAGAGGCGGAGTCTTCCGCCTCTGCAAGTTGTCGAAGACCGACCCGAACTTCCCGCGCTATCCCGTGCTTCCCGTGCTCGAGTGCAAGGGGTTCGAGAGAGCGTCGGAATCCGGGCGGTCGTCGGAATAGACCGACCTCGTTCCGCTGTTCCGGCGAGTCTCCTACCTTCCCGCGGCCGCCCTGCCCAGCGTCACGGCCTCGGTGTCGCTTACGATGAAGACGCGGAAGCCCTGTTCTATGCGGGCCGCGATGTCGTCGGCACCTGCGGTGATGCCGCAAGCCACTCCGTGGGCCATGCACGATGCCAGCACGGCCTGGATGGCTTCCTCCACGGCCTCCATGTCGCCCTCGTAGGCGCGACGCAGATCGCCCGGGCCCGCGAAGACGACGCTGGCACCCGCGGTCTGCACGATCTCGTCGAGATTCTCGATGCCTGCGCGGTCCTCGACGATAAGGAAATTGACCAAGGAGCCGGACTCGTCGTCGGGCCAGACGCCCTTGCCCATCGCGGATACCGCCGCCCGCGCGTCTTCCCCGGACTCGACATGCGGGAAGACGATGCCTGAAACGCCGGCGGCGCGCGCCTGAGCGACGCGGTCCGCAGCGGCGTCGGCGCCGTCACGGACCGGAGGGATGCGCAGAATCAGCGGATGGGGCTCCATCTCTCCCGCTCCGTCGACGATGCCCGCCAGGTACTCCGTCATGGTCGGGATATCGAAAGGACCCGACTCCAGCGAGTAGAACACGAAGTCGAGCTCGCGATTTCCGCCCATGATCGCTCCCTGCTCGCGAGTCGAGGGACCGGGAAAGGCTCCGAAGACCGCTTCGTCCGCAGCCAGGAGGGCGGGCAGACGGCTCGTCACAGTCGGCAGGTTCTCCGTGACCGGCTCGAGATCGGCCTCGATGTCGGTGTCGTCGGGAGGTCCGCAGGCCGGCAGCCACAGGAGGGTGGCCAGGCCGAGAAGCGAGGGTCGGGATCCGAGAGCGGACGGGAGAACCTTGGTCATGGCGGTAGAAAGGTGGATCGGTGGGCGGCGAGGATGCCGCAGCGCGGCGATGTGTCGAGCCGCGTGGCGTCGACTCGACGGCCTTCCGAAGTGTAGCCCCCTTCAGGCTCCGGGAACAGTGCGGCTGTCTTCGTGTCCGGATCGGTCGAACGCGTAGTTCTAGCGAACGGCTTCAGGTAGCCGCTTCACGACGATCGTGGGGACTTCGAATTCGTCCGTCTCGACGAAAGCGACGAGACCGCCGGGTCCGAATGCGCCGGGCATGGACGTCTCCTCCAGTGGGAACGTCCCCACGTACTCGCCTCCCGGCGCCAGAACATCGATCCATCCCTCGGCAGCTTCGTCCCCCTCCCGGTTCCGGTCGGCCAACCCTCCGAAGGAGTCGATTTGCGCCAGGGGGTCGCTTTCCCAGCGTTCCACCCAGATCGCCCCCTCCCAGGTCGTGCGAAGATCCCGGACAAGGGGCACTTCGGGCATGAACCTCGCATTCTCCACCATGTCGCGCATGCCGGCCACCATTTGTTCCATCATGGCCGCCATCTGCTCACGGATCGCCTCCGGAACGTCGTTGCCCAACCCCGAGGTGGTGGTCTGCTCCTCGAAGGAAGACTCAAAGCCTTCCAGCGCCCGTGCCCGGGCGCGTTCCTCGAGTTGTTCGGTAACGGGCCGGGGATGCAGGGGCCGGCCGACGACGCGCGACGGGGCACTCGCCGTCCGGATCTTGACCTCGTACGCGGAGGAGTCCGAATACACCACCCCGCCGCCGGGGACGACATCGAACACCATGCGGGGCGAGAAGTAGATGTACGCGTCGCCGAGTATATCGAACATTTCCGAAGGATCATCGGCCTCCATCGTGACCTGCCGCTCGGGACGTGGTTCCCAGCCCTCCGCGAACGGAACTGCGGCCGCCTCTTCCCCTTCGTCGAGCGACACCCGGTAAACCGTCCGGTCTCCGGAGCTGACGGACGCTTCCCCTTGGCTGAAGCTCGCCGTAACACCTCGCGTCAGGAACAACGTTACTCCCTCCCTCCCGTGGCGTACCCTCTCGGCGGAAGCCGTCTGGGCAGCATCCGAATCCGCAAAGCGGATCGCGCGCTCGAACGACCCGTCGGCGCCGAACAGGAGGTATGCGCGGTGTCCATCGTCGACAATCACGGCGCCACCCTCGGGACGGGCCACCATGTGCCCGACCCGCCGAAAGTCACCCGGGCCATCGCCCATGCTCCCGAACTCCGCCGTCAGGGCACCGGCCCCGTCGACGGCGACAATCCGCGTGGCGGACCCGGTCTCGTCACGAACGTAGAGCTGGCCGTGCGCATCGAAGCCCAGGTCCGCGATTTCGGTAAACGCATCCCACCCCTCCGCCTCGATCCCGCCGATCCGGTACACCTCCTCGAAGTCGGCCGTGAGCGGACGGTCCTCGCTCGGTCGTGAAGCGGACGACTCCCCGGTGTCGCCGCCACAGGCGGCCAGCAGGGTAGTGAACACGGCGCAACGGATTCTCATGGCTCAGCCTTCGGAGTCGGGTGCATCCCAGGGATTGTTGGACGTTCGCCGGACCGGTCCGGGTGCTCGGGAGCCGCACCTTAGGTGCCTGGAGCGCGACGCCGGCCCTCGGCATGGCGTGCGACCGCGCACGTCGGGCGTGGATTCTGTCGCCATCGACCCGACGGCCCCCCGAAATGTAGCCACCGCCAAGCTCCGGGAAAAGTGCGGTTATCTTCGTGTCCGGCCTTGGCCGAATGGCCGCACCGTTTTCACATCCTTCCACTCGCCACACCTCTTCCCGTCTGGTGACGCGGACCACCTCCCTATGGTCATGAAGCCGACCGATATCCGCAGCGAGATCGAATCCGCCTTTGGCGACGGCGGCGATCCTTCCCGCCACCGCGAGCTTTTTTCCGCCTTTCTCGCCCTTCTCAACTGCGGCGAGGTCCGTGCGGCGGAGCCTGATCCGAAGGCTTCGCACGGCTGGCGTGTGAACCGATGGGTCAAGCGCGGCATTTTGCTCGGTTTCCGGCTCGGCAAGGTCGAGGAGACCGCGATCGACGGGCTCTTCCGTTTTTCCGACAACGACACCTACCCGCCCAAGCGAGCGCCGCTCACCGGTGGAGTCAGGGTTGTGCCCGGCGGATCCGCCATCCGCGAGGGCGCGTTCATCGGGGAACGGGTCACTTGCATGCCGCCGATGTACGTCAACGTCGGGGCCTGGGTTGGGAACGACACCATGATCGACTCGCACGCCCTCGTCGGCAGTTGCGCCCAGATCGGCGAGCGGTGTCACGTCAGCGCGGCGGCCCAGATCGGAGGCGTGCTGGAACCTGTGGGCGCGTTGCCGGTGATCGTCGAGGACGATGTTCTGATCGGCGGCAACTGCGGCGTCTATGAAGGAACCGTCATCAAGCGCCGGGCGGTGATCGGCGCCGGGGTCGTCCTCACTCGGTCGACGCCCGTGTACGACGTGGCAAGGGGCGAGGTGCTCCGATCCGATCCCCTGGTGATTCCGGAGGGCGCGGTCGTGGTGCCAGGCTCACGTCCGATAAGCAAGGGGATCGGACGGGAATGGGGGCTCCACCTTCAGACTCCGGTGATCGTAAAGTACCGGGACGAAGGCACGGACTCGAGTACGAGGTTGGAGGAGCTGTTGCGGTAGAGGCGCTTTCCCGTCACTTAATCGCTGAAATCGCCGCCCCTTGACACCACGGAAAATCCTCTACAGGTTTCCCGCACATCATCGAGACCGGCTGAGGGACAGGCCCTTGGAAGCCGGGGCAACCGGGATGTTCGCTCCCTGAGACGACATCCAGCGGTGCCAAGTCCTGCGCGGAGCGGAACCGAGGCTTCGCGGGAGATGAGAAGCGGGCGTGTAGCCTTCTCGGGGGGTACACGCTAGCTCATCCGGGAGTTGGGCCGCTGGCCACCCTGGAGGAAAAATGAGCTACTCCACCGCCGCGCGACGCAGCTTCGCTCCGCCGCTCCCGTCCAGCACGACCGGCACCGCGTCCATGCCCTTCGGCTGGGCGCCCAGGCTTCAGCCCGAGATGCGCGAGCCTTGGGAAGTCGCCTGGGAGTCCACGGGTCCGGAGCACGCGCCCGCGCTCTTCGTGCTCGGCGGCATCTCCGCAGATCGGCACGTGACCGCCACCGAGTTCGATCCTCGTCCAGGTTGGTGGAGCCGTCAGGTCGGAGCCGGGCTTACCGTCGATCCCGAGCGTTGGCGCATCGTCTCCATGGACTTTCTCGGCACGGAAGGGCCGGCGGGAGATTCGCCGCACCGGCTTCACCTTCTGCCTCAGGACCAAGCCGATGCCGTCTTCGCCGTTCTCGACCATCTCGGCGTCGAACGAGTTCACGCTGCGGTGGGAAGCTCATACGGCGGTTCGGTCGCGCTCGCGGCCGCCATCGCCCGCCCCGAGCGATTCGAACGGCTGATCATGCTCGCCGCCGCGCACCGCCCCCATCCGCATGCGACCGCCCTGCGACTCATCCAGCGGCGCATCGTCGAGACGGCCGTCGCCAACGGCTCGCCGGCCGAAGGGCTCGCGCTCTCCCGAGCCCTCGCTTTCACCACCTACCGTACCGCCGTCGAGTTCGACGACCGCTTCGACCATCGGGCCGCCTGGGCCGACACGGCGAGCGTTTCCGGCACCCCGGAGTCGCCGGCGTTCGAGGTTTCCGGCTACCTGGACAACCGCGGAGCAGTCTTCGCCCGGTCCGTCGATCCGAACTCGTTCCTCTCGTTGTCGGAATCGATCGACCTTTGCGACCTCGACCCCAGCGAGCTGCACGTTCCCGCCTACCTGATCTCGTTCAACAAGGACACGCTGGTGCCGCCCTGGCTCGTCAACGAGCTGGAGGCGCGGGTGCCGGGACGTTGCTGCCACTTCAGGCTGAATGCGAAGTGCGGCCACGACGGATTCCTGATGGGCGCCAGTGACCTCTCGGCGGCTCTGGCTGTATCACTAACCACGTGGCCCGAGAAGAAGCGCGCGCCGCGCATCTCCGGCCGAAGGAGGCAGTGTTGACCGTGACCGAGCATACCATCCAGACCGGGACCGTGCGCACCGGCATCGCCGACGACGCCCGCGGCGCGGTCATTCCGCCGCTCTACCTGACCACCAACTTCCGCTTCGAGGAAATCGGGAAGGAGCCGGAGTTCGACTACACGCGGTCGAACAACCCGACCCGTCGCACCCTCACCGACCTGATCGCCGGGCTCGAAGGCGGAACCTCGGCGACCGCCACCTCTTCCGGGATGTCGGCGGTGACACTCGTCCTACAGCTGCTGAAGCCCGGCGATCTGGTGGTCATGGCGCACGACTGCTACGGCGGCACCCTGCGTCTCCTCACAGCGCTTGCCTCCAAGGGTCACTTCGATCTCGTCTGCGGCGATCTCACCCGGGCGGACTCGCTGGCGTCGCTGCTCGAGCGAGAGCCCCGGCTCATCTGGGCGGAGACGCCCTCCAACCCGCTCCTGCGGCTGACCGATCTGAAAGCGCTGGTGGCGGGAGCGCGTGAGATCGATGCGATCACCGTCGTCGACAACACGCTCCTCTCGCCGGCGCGTCAAAGGCCGCTCGACTTCGGCATCGACATCGCTCTGCACTCGACGACGAAGTTCATCAACGGACACAGCGACGTGATCGGCGGCGCGGTGGCGACGCGCTCGGCGGAGCTCGGCGAAGAGCTCGACTGGTGGGCGAACGCTCTCGGCATCACGCAGAGCCCTTTCGACTGCTATTTGGCCCTTAGGGGGGCCCGGACCCTCTTCGCCCGCATGAACCAGCACGAGGATAACGGACGCGCCATCGCCGGCGCCCTGCGCGGACATCCGGCGGTGACGGCCGTCCACTACCCCGGTCTCCCGGACGATCCCGGGCACGAACTCGCCCTCGAGCAGCAGTCGGGGTTCGGATCCATGGTCTCGTTCGAGCTCGCCGGCGGACGCGAGGCGCTGGACGATTTCACGGGCGGCCTGCGCCACTTCACGCTGGCGGAGTCGCTGGGCGGCGTCGAGAGCCTCATCAGCCATCCCGCGACCATGAGCCACGGTGCGGTCGAAGCTCGGGAACGCTCGGCTGCGGGCATCGAGGACGGTCTGCTCCGCATCTCGGCGGGGATCGAGGCGACCGAGGACCTGACCCGGGACATCGAGAGGGCGCTCGCTTTGGTCACCCCAGGGGTGACCGGCCCGCCGGCGGGAGCGAACTCCGATCAAGGCCGCAGCCTGACGGCTGCTGCGACATGAGCGCCGCACCGCGGGCTCCGGCCCGGCCGCTCGTGATGAAGTTCGGCGGCACATCTGTAGCCGACGCGGAACGCATCTCCGCAGCGGCGCGGATCGTGGCCGAGCGTGTGGCCGCGGAGAGCGAACTCGCTTCGGTGGTGGTCGTGGTCAGCGCCCTCTCCGGGGTGACCGACGCGCTCGAGCGCGTCCTGGCCGAAGCGGTAGACGGCGACGACTGGATCGCCGGGCTGGACGAGCTCGCGCGCAGGCACCGTTTTGTCGCCGACAGCCTAGCTCCGGGAGAGGAAGCACGAGGACTCGAGGCGAGCTCGAAGATGGTGTTCGCCGAGCTCAGGAGCGTGCTTCATGGAGTCCAGCTACTCGGCGAAGCGACCGCTCGCACCCGCGACGCGGTGATCGGATCGGGCGAGCAGCTCTCCGCGCCGATCTTCGCTGCGGCCTGTCGGACGCTCGGGGTGGCCGCCGAATACGCCGACGCCCGCGAGTTCATCGTCACCGATCACCGTTTCGGCCGAGCTGGTCTGAAGCGGACCGTTACGCATGAACGCACCCGCCGCTTCTTGGGCGACCGCGCCGGGGTGACGGTGATACCGGGCTTCGTGGCGGCCACGGAAGACGGTCATCCGACCACCCTCGGGCGCGGCGGCTCCGACTTCAGCGCAGCCATCGTCGGCGCGGCGCTCGGCGCTCCCGAAATCGAGATCTGGAGCGACGTGGACGGCGTCATGAGCGCCGATCCGGCGCGGGTGTCCGAGGCCAGATCGCTCGACGAAGTGGGATACGACGAGATCATCGAGCTCGCCCACTTCGGAGCCCGCGTGGTCTTCGAGCCCACTATCCACGAGGCCAGGGAAGCGGGCGCGGTAGTCGTCATCCGCAACACGAGCAACCCCGCGTTCCCCGGCACCCGGCTTCTGGAGGAGGCCACGACGCACTCGTCGGAAATCCCGGTATGCGGCATCACCTCCCTTTCCAACGTCGCCCTAATCCGCGTAGGCGGTCGGGCGATACGAGGCGAGGGACGAGCCAGGGAACGGCTGCTCAGGGCGATCGAGATCGCCGGTTCGCCGTCTCCGCTCCTCGTCCAGATAGGTAGCGGGCAGGGAGTGTCGCTGGCCGTGCAGTGTACCGAATGCTCCGAGTTCACCGACGCCATCGAGACCGAATTCGAGCTCGAGATCGCCGCCGGGCGCGTGGAACCGCCCGTGCTCCACGAAGGACTCGCCCTGCTGGCCGTGGTGGGAACGGCTCTCGAGTCCCGGCCCGGCGTGAGCGGACGGATATTCGCGGCGCTGGGCGCGGAGGGGATCAACGTCCATGCCATCGCGCAGGGCACGTCCGGTCGCAGCGTGGCCTTTTTCGTAGACTCCGCTGCGGAAGCCAGGAGCCTGCAGGTGGTCCACTCGGCGCTCTTCCAGGCGAAGGCCGCCTCCCGCCCGGGACCCGTGGTTCGCAAGCACCAGACCGAGCCGGCACGCGTCTACCTGGCAGGCGTGGGTACCGTGGGCGGCGAGCTGCTGAGACAGATCGCTCGGCTGCCGGTCGCGGAAGGCCGGACGCCATCGGGAAGACCGGCGCTGGAAGTGGCCGGGATCGCGAGTTCGACCCGCGTGTTGCTCGCCCCCGAGCCCGGCGACAGTGTCGATGCCCGTTTGTTCTCCGCCGGATCCCGACTAGCCGAGACGGAAGCCGCGGCCTCCGACGGCGCGGAGGCGCTGGTACGTGCCGCTCTGGCCGACCCGTCGTCCACCAGGATATTCGTGGACTGCACGCCGAACGTCGATGTCGCCTGGCGCTACCGAACCCTGCTCGACTGCGGCGTCGCGGTCGTGTCGGCCAACAAGTCCGGCTTCTCCTCCAACGGGGAGCTCTGGGCCGACATCAGATCCGCCCTCGACGCGAAGCAGCCGCTCTATTTCGAGACCACCGTAGGCGCGGGTCTACCGGTCCTCAGAACCGTCTCAGAACTCGTGGCTACGGGAGACCGCGTGCGTCGGATCGAGGGCGTGCTCTCGGGTACGTTGAGCTACCTGCTCGGAGCGCTGCACCGCGGCGGACGCGCCAGCGAGGTGCTCCGTCGTGCACACGAACAGGGACTGACCGAACCTGACCCGCGCCTCGATCTCAGCGGTCGGGACGTGGCTCGCAAGGCAGTGATTCTGGGCAGGATAGCGGGCTTCGACCCCGATCCCCACTTCGAACCCGACGCCCTCTTCGGCTCCATCTCGGCCGACGCCGGTGACTCTTTCTGGGAGCGTCTGGCCCTTGTCGACGAAACCGTCGCGGAGCAGGCGCGAACCGCCGAGGCCGAAGGGCGACGGCTGAGCTACATCGCCGGAATCACGCCCGACGATCTCTCCGTCGGCCTGGAGGAGATCCCGACCGACCATCCCTGCGCCCTGGGCGAACCGGGCACCAACGCGGTCTCGGTCTGGAGCGACCGCTACGACGACGCACCGCTCACCATTCAGGGCTTCGGAGCCGGCCCCGGAGTCACCGCCCAAGGAGTCCTTGCCGACATCCTGCGCGCCGTCGCCTTGTCCAATGGCCGCTAGTGTCTAGTGTGAAGGGACGAATTCCGCATTGCCCGGCAGTCGGTGGACGACCCTCGCACGGGGTCCCAACTGCCGGACGTACTCACCGACGATCCCGAGGCGACCGTGACCGCGACAGACCGCATCGACCCCGCGAGGCTGGCCCAACTCCGTCGGGAATTTCCGATCTTGCGGCGGGCCGCCTACCTCAACTCCTGCTCTCTCGGCGCACTGTCGGACCGGGCTAAGGCTCGGCTCGACGGCTTCCTCGACGACTGGCACGAACTCGGCGCCTCGGCGTGGCACCGGCGCTGGCTCGCCCGCGTGGAGGAGCTGCGCGGGCGGGTCGCCGCCTTCTGGGGGTCGAACG
Organism: Gemmatimonadota bacterium; assembly: GCA_021295815.1. NCBI lineage: Bacteria > Pseudomonadati > Gemmatimonadota > Gemmatimonadota bacterium. Next base: position 95,319 of record JAGWBQ010000011.1, read on the forward strand.
CGGACGAGGTCGCGTTGCTTCCGACCGCCTCGACCGCCATCTCCGCGGTCGCGCACGCCGCTAAGAGACTGCGCGCTCCCGCCCCGGGCGCCGGATGCGGACAGGAGCGCAACCGGGTCGTATGCACCGATCTCGATTTTCCCACCCTGGCCTACCAGTGGGCGGTTCAGGACGACGTGGAGCTCGTCGTTCTGGAGAGCGAGGACGGAATCGGCATCGATCCTCAGCAGTTCGCCGACGCCGTGGACGACCGCACCTTCCTTCTGGCCACGAGCCACGTCTTCTTCACCACCGGCTTCGCCCAGGACCTGCCGACTCTGAGCGAGATCGCGCACGACGCCGGGGCGCTCTGCCTGATCGACGGCTACCAGGGCGCAGGGCAGCTCCCGCTCTCGGTCGGGGACACCGGTGTCGACGCCTACGTGGCCGGGCCTTTAAAGTGGCTGTGCGGAGGTGCCGGGCTCGCCTATCTCTACGTTCGCGAGGAGCTGATCGCTTCCCTTGAACCGGTCCTCACCTCCTGGTTCGCCACCGAGAATCAGTTCTCGTTCGACATCGGCCGCTTCCGGCTTCGCCAAGACGCCCGCCGCTTCGAGCTCGGAACCCCGGCCCTGCCGACGGTTCACACCGCATTGGGCGGCCAGAGTCTGATCGACGACGTGGGGATCGAGCGGATCGCGGGACGAAACGCAACTCTCTCGCGGCGGTTCGTGGAGGGCGCGCGCACCTCCGGACTCGACGTGCGCTACCCGGATCCCGAACACCGAAGCGCCATACTCACCGTGCGTCACCCGGACCCGGCGGGCGCGGTGAAGCGGCTGGCCGAGCGGGACATAGTGGTCGACCACCGACCGGGGCTGGTGCGGGTCAGCCCGCACTTCTACAACACCGAAACCGAGATCGACCTCTGCGTGGAGGCGCTGAGCGAGTTCAAGGGCTGCGGGTGAGTCCGCGGTAACCCAGGCAGCCGCGGCGTTGCTCGCATCCTCCACTTGCTGCCGACCTTGCAGGGACCGGGGTTCAAGTCTATCCTTCGGTGCCCCTTCCCTCACGACGATC